>JBOHMK010000086.1:0-3443 GCA_050730115.1 Acetobacteraceae bacterium | reverse complement strand
GCTCTGGCTGTTCTTCCTGGTGGCGCTGCCGCTACCGCTCTGGCTTGGGATCATCTCGCGCCGGCGTGGCATATTCTGAGGCATGGAGATCGACTATCGGTTGGAGTGGCCGCTGCCGATCGAGGCGAGGCTCTCGGTTGACGGCTTCACCGTGCTGGCCGGGGCGAGCGGCGAGGGCAAGACGAGCCTGCTCAAGGCAATTGCCGGGCTGTTGCCGGCCGAGGGCACGCCTTACGGGGGTTTGCCGCCGCAGCGCCGGCCGGTCGGCTATCTTCCACAGGGTTTTGCCTTGTTTCCGCATCTCTGCGCCTGGGAGAATGTCGCCTTCGCCTTGCCGGGCAAGGACAGGCGGCGGGAAGCGGCGACTGCGTTGATGGCGCGCCTTGGCATTGCGAGCCTTGCCGAGCGTTTTCCGAACACGCTTTCAGGTGGCCAGCAGCAGCGGGTGGCGCTGGCCCGTGCGCTCGGCCGCAAGCCCGAGCTGTTGCTGCTCGATGAGCCGACATCGGCGCTCGATCCGGCGACCCGGGATGCGGTGTTCGGCGAGTTGGTCGAAGAGATCGCGCGGATCGGGCTGCCGGCCCTCGCGGTGACGCACGATGTTCACCTGGCGGCGATGGCCGATCGGATGGCCTTGATGGTCGGGAGAAGGATCGTACAGCAAGGCACCCCGCGGCAGGTATTTGCTGCTCCCGTCGATGGTCGCGCGGCGCGGCTGCTCGGCTACCGCAACGTGTTGGCCGGCATGGTCGAGAGGTCGGCCGGCGGCCGTGCAAGAGTAGCGATCGAGGGGCTGCATCTCGAGCTGCCTGCGCCGGAGTGGGTCGTGCAGGGCCAGCGTGTCGGTGTCGTCATGCGATCCGAGGATATCTCGCTCGCTCCCGCCGCTGCGGCGGTCGCAGGAGTGAACGCGCTGCCGCTGACGCTCTCCGGGATCCGCGAGGAGGGTCTCGCACTTCGCATCACGGCGCACGGCAGTATCGCACTCGATATCCTGCTCGCCCGCGCCGCTGCTCGGAGCGACCTTCGCGTGGGAGCACGCGTGATCGCGCTCATCCGAGCTGAGCACGTGCATCTTTTCCCAGAGCGTGACGACGTCTGATTTTCATGCTCTGGCAGTTTGCTGAAAAGCGCCGTCGAGGCTGCGGCCACGGCAATATGCGGGGCTCTGCACCGCGCGCGGCCATTGGTAAGCCTCTGGAATCCCTTCTTTTGAAGTTCGGGCGTCTGGGCCTCAGGCCCCCGAGATCCCATTGGGCGGGTCAAGGGCGGAGCCCTTGCCCTGGCTTTTCAGCAAACTCACGGCTGCTATCGGGCTCAGAAGGCCGGCAATGCGAGACGATCGGATTCCGGTTGGCGTGCGATCCGCGCCTCGATGCTGTCCCAGATCGCCGCCTCGAGGTGCGGGCCGCCGAAACGTGCGATCTCCTGGATGCCGGTCGGCGAGGTGACGTTGATCTCGGTCAGCCAGTCGCCGATGACGTCGATGCCGACGAAGATCAGGCCCTGGTCGCGTAACGTGGGGCCGATGCGGGCGCAGATCTCACGATCGCGCGCCGTGAGGGTCGTCGGAACGGGCTTGGCGCCGACATGCATGTTGGCGCGCGCTTCGCCCACGGCGGGAACGCGATTGACCGCGCCGAGCGCTTCGCCATCCACCAGGATGATGCGTTTATCGCCCTGCCGGACGGCCGGTTCGTATCGCTGCAGCATCAAGGGTTCGCGCGTGCGGGCGAAATGCATCTCGAGGACGGAATTGAAGTTTTCATCATCGGGGCGGATGCGAAAGACGCCGGCGCCGCCGTTGCCGAACAGCGGTTTGATGACGATCTCGCCATGCTCGGCGCGAAACGCCTGCATGGCCGCACGATCCCAGGTAATGAGCGTCGGCGGCATCAGCTCGGGGAAGTGCGTGACCAGGAGCTTCTCCGGGGCGTTGCGCACGGCGCTCGGATCGTTGACGACAAGAGTTGCCGGATGGATCTGCTCGAGCAGGTGGGTCGCCGTGATGTAGGCCATGTCGAACGGCGGGTCCTGACGCATCAGCACGACGTCCATAAGAGCCAGATCGAGGGTCTCCTCGGGGCCAGTCCGGAAAAGCTCCGCGGGCGGGCGTGCCACTCTGACACGGTGGGCGCGAGCCTGGAGTTGCACGGCGCTCCCCATGGTCGTGAAGTTGAGGTTGCGGACGTCATAGTACCAGAGGAGATGGCCGCGGACCTCGGCCTCCAGCATCAGTGCGAAAGTGGAATCGGCATCCGGGTTGATGGACCTGAGGGGGTCCATCTGCACCGCGACCTTGAGCGGGCGCGACATCGGGGTGCGGTGCTCAATCGGCGTCGGCGGGCGCGGGGACATAGAGGGCGCCGCCGAGGGTGCGGAATTCCTCACTCTTCGCGTCCAGGCCGGCCAGCCGCTCCGCTTCCGCCCGCAGATCCTGAGTGATCTTCATCGAGCAGAACTGCGGGCCGCACATCGAGCAGAAGTGCGCGAGCTTGTGCGCCTCCTTGGGCAAGGTCTCGTCGTGGTAGGTGCGGGCGGTCTCGGGGTCGAGTCCGAGATTGAACTGATCCTCCCAGCGGAAATCGAAACGGGCGCGCGACAGCGCGTCATCGCGCAGTCTGGCTGCCGGATGTCCTTTGGCGAGATCGGCAGCGTGCGCGGCGATGCGGTAGGCGATCACGCCCGATTTCACATCGTCGCGGCCGGGCAGGCCGAGATGCTCCTTCGGCGTGACATAGCAGAGCATGGCGGTGCCGAACCAGCCGATCATTGCCGCGCCGATCGCCGAGGTGATGTGGTCGTGGCCGGGGGCGATGTCGGTAACCAGCGGGCCGAGCGTGTAGAACGGGGCTTCGCCGCAGACGGCGAGTTGTTTTTCCACGTTCACCTTGCTCTTGTGGATCGGGATGTGGCCGGGGCCTTCGATCATCACCTGGCAGCCTTTATCCCAGGCGAGCTTCGTGAGTTCGCCCAGCGTATCGAGTTCAGCGAACTGGGCGGCATCGTTGGCGTCGGCGATCGAGCCGGGACGCAGGCCATCACCGAGAGAGAAGGAGACATCGTAGGCACGCATGACGTCGCAGATGTCGGCGAAATGCTCGTAGAGGAAGCTCTCGCGATGGTGGGCGAGGCACCAGCGTGCCATGATCGAGCCGCCGCGCGAGACGATGCCGGTGACGCGGCGCGCGGTGAGCGGCACATGAGCGAGGCGAACGCCGGCATGGATGGTGAAATAATCGACACCCTGCTCGGCCTGTTCAATCAGCGTGTCGCGGAACACCTCCCAGGAAAGCTGTTCAGGTTTGCCATCGACCTTCTCGAGCGCCTGATAGATCGGGACGGTGCCGATCGGGACCGGCGAATTGCGCAGGATCCAGCCGCGGATGTTGTGGATGTTGCGGCCGGTGGAGAGGTCCATCACGGTATCGGCGCCCCAGCGG
>JBOHMK010000085.1:0-7867 GCA_050730115.1 Acetobacteraceae bacterium | reverse complement strand
CGATAACACGTTCCCTCGAACCTCACGCAAATCCGCCGAGAGCGAGGTGATCGAGATATTCGCGCACAGTCCCGGCCTCGCCAGACTTCACCAACGCTTCCGCCGTGCGGCCGCCGAAAGCAGCAATTGGCTGGGCGCGGTACCACGCCATCGCCTGATCCATACCACCCGCCCAGAGAGAGACGCGGCTCAGGATCTCCAGCATCTCCCGAATCCGGCTCTGGCTTTTCATTGCGTTCGCGCGGGCGGTTTTGTGAAAGGTCTCGCGGCTGAGCCCGACGCTCTCGGCAAGCTGCCCCTGGGACATGCCGAAACTCTCGGCTACCCGCTCGATGGCGACGTGCCCGTCTTCGTCGATGAACGCGGAAATGAGTGGCCTGCCCGCATCGACGTCGATACGTTTACCAGCCTCGGCTACCCGCCGGGTTCGGTGGCTTCCGCCCGGCCCGGATCGCGGGCCTTTCTTCTGCGTTTGGGACACTGTCCGTTCCTTTGCCCTAATCTCCGGGCAAAATTTGGGCTCGGAGGCCCGAATCGTCAAGCTCGGCGATGCGGACGCGATCCTTCGGGTGCATCCGCAAACAAAGCGATCGCAGCCCGGCCTCACGGGTCTCGCCGTTCACTGGCGGTCTCGAAGGCCATCGCACGCCGTTTCCGCCGGCACCGGAACCGCCACCGCTCCCCCTCGCCGCAGGGAAAGGCTGCCGCCAGGACGGACCGCGCCCGACAGCCACGCGCTTCCCCCTCCCGGCTCCGCCGCTCGCCGAACAACTACTGACGCTGATGGCTCGCGGTGCTGCATGGCGCGGGACCTTGTAGCGTCGCGGAAAGCGAGGCATGGATTGCTTCGCGCTGCTTGGCGGCGCTCGCGATGACGGCGAAAGGGGGCGGCCGAAACGCGGGGCGCGCCGTTTCGTGCGGCGAGCAAAATACTTGTCCAGTCCACTCCCATCGTCGGCTATCGCATTGCCTGGCCCGTGCCGACGGCGAGCGTGCGTTCGACGCTCAGGTCCCCTTCAGCGGGATCTTTTGCCTTTGCAATCTGCCACTCGAGTCGAACCAGTAATCATTCACCAGCTTGGACGGTATGCTTACCATGGCGACCTTACCGTCCTTCCAATAATCCCGACCCAGCGCCACACCATCCGTGGCGAACAATTTCTGATACCACTCCTTGAACTGCGCAGCGGCGCTGGTCGCCTCCAAGGTTACCATTTTTTGCTGCCCCATGGCGTCCACAAACCCCGGGTAGCCCTTGACCATGATCTCCTCGTAGCCCCTGAGCCCCAGTGCTTTTGCGAGCATCGAGGCGAGGCAATCGTCTTCGTGGCTGTGCGCTGTCACCGGTATGGATGTGGCTGTCTAGGTTGCGTCGAACGTCGCCTTTGCTTCGTCCACGGCCGCCATCCCCGCCCCGCCGCAGGTTATGAGCTTGATGTATTTATGGGGCCATGGGAGCAGCGCCGAGGCCAATTGGTCCGCCAGATCGTCGGCGGTTACCGAGACCTGCGTGCCATGCGAGAAGGTCATGGTGACGCGCTTCGCGATCCCTCCGAGCAGCCCGAGCTCCAGCTTTGTCCCCTGCTCGGTCGTAACGCCGATCCTGCTCGAATTCGGCAATCCATGCCCGGCAATGATGAGCATGTCATTGTCGCCGACCAAGTTGAGAGGCTGGCCCTTGCTGACGACGGTTAGGTTTTGCTCGTATTTGGTCTCGTATCTCTGGCGGTTCCCCGGCATGGTGGGGTCCTTGGAGACGTCGTCGAACGGAAAATAAAGCCACTTCTTCGCCATTTGACCCTCCCCAACACGTTGCGGACCCGCGCGGTCTTCCGAGCGTTTGTTACGCGGCGATTGCGGCAGGTGTCGGCGCGGCCGCTTGGCGTGCCCGGCCTGCACGCAGCCGGCGGCCGCAGCCGACCGTCGTTGCTTCGTATCAGAAAGCGGCGTGCGCGGACAGGACTTTCGGGCCGTGTGAAGCTGGTTGCTTCAGGGCGGCCGTTCGCCCGCAACGGGATTACCGCCGAGGCTCTGCATCAAGACAGTGACTTCGGCGATGGCGCGCTCGGCGGTTTTCGCGTCGGTTCCCTCGGCGACGCCGACTGCGTGCACGGCGCGCGAAGGGACCCGCGCACCTCCTTCGAGGTGAGGGACGAGCGTTTCGAACATGGCGCGCATCACCTGCGGCACGCCGGCCATGACGAAGACGTTGCCGATCTCAAAGCCAGGGGCGACCGAGACCGGACTTTCGATCAGGCGTGCGCCGCGCGGCATGGTCGCCATGCGCTGGCGGGCGGATCTGAGAGTTTGCTGAAAAACGGTGTCGCGAGTTCCGCTGGCAAAATACGCGGGGCTGTGCCCTGCACGCAGCCATTGGCAAGTCTTTGGAATCTCTTCTCTTGAAGTTCGGGGGTCTGCGGCCTCAGGCCCCCGAGATCCCATTGGGCGGGTCACGGGCGGAGCCCTTGCCCTGGCTTTTCAGCAAGCCGCTGAGGCGCCCGCGCACTGCTGTCAGACGCGATCGGCAGCACGACTGGCGGCAAATTCCGGCTTGAAGATCTCGCTGATTTCCTGACGGGTCATGCGGATATCGGAAAGCTCACGGTCGTTCAGCAGCGAAAGCTCGTGCCTCACCCGCTCGCGGCGCCAATATTCGCGGAAGGGCG
Organism: Acetobacteraceae bacterium; assembly: GCA_050730115.1. GTDB lineage: Bacteria > Pseudomonadota > Alphaproteobacteria > Acetobacterales > Acetobacteraceae > JAKAWQ01. The sequence continues at coordinate 5,201 of JBOHMK010000085.1, read as the reverse complement.
CGAGGATCGCCGAAGGCGCCAGCCTGCCGGCGAGCAGCGCACCGAGGTGCCGGAGCGGAGGCACAGAGCCGCTCGACGATACCGACGCGAGACGCGGGTCTGTGAAGGATTGGATCGTGACCATGCTGGTTGCCCTATCGGATTGGTTTCGGCCGGGTTCGTTTGGTCGTACCGTCCCTTTAGGCGAATTTGCATGGCAGGTATGTGAGCCACGTCACAGCCAAAACAGCCGCCGTGCGGCGTGCCCGAGCGGCCGCTCTCCCAGAGGAAGAGGGGCGTCATGCGAGGGGGGAACGATGGCGCTATTTTCGCGCCAGGAGTTTGCGAAGTTCTGGCAGCGGACGCGTGTTGAGGATGTCGGCGGCTTCGAGCCAGCCGCGCCGGGCCTGATCGACGCCATAGCCGATCCGGCCGAAGTCGGCCGGAGAGTGTGCATCGCTCGAGATCGCAAGCTTGAGCCCAAGTTCTTTTGCCAGCCGGCAATGATGCGCACTGAGATCGAGCCGCTCAGGTTGCGCGTTGACCTCGAGATAGCAGCCGCGCTCAAGCGCACCCTTCATCACGCGTTCCATGTCGATCGCGTACGGAGCGCGACGGTTGATCAGCCGGCCGGTCGGATGGCCGACGACGTTCAGGTACGGATTGTCCATCGCGCGTAGGAGTCTCTCGGTCTGCTTCCGTTCGGAGAGATCGAAACCTGTATGGATCGATCCGACCACCAGGTCGAGCCGTTGCAGAATCGAATCCGGCAGATCGAGGTTACCATCCTCCAGGATATCGACCTCGATTCCTGCCAGCACGGTGATGCCGGTAAGCTCACGTTTCAGCTTCCCGATCGCAGTGATCTGCCCGGCCAGGCGTTCTGCATCGAGCCCGTGCGCCATTGCCATGCGCTGGCTGTGGTCGGTGACCGCGATGTACGCATGGCCACGCGCCTTTGCGGCGAGAGCCATCTCTTCGAGGCTTGCATGGCCGTCGGTCGCAATGGTGTGCAGGTGAAGATCGCCGCGGAGATCCTCGACGCTTACGAGTTCGGGGAGATGGCCGGAGCGCGCGGCTTCGATCTCGCCTTCGGCTTCACGGAGCTCGGGCGGAATGAAACGGAGGCCGAGGGCGGCGTAGATCTCGGCTTCGCTTCCGGCCTTGAGCCGGCGGGATCCCTTGAAGAGGCCGTACTCGTTGAGCGTCAAACCCCGCTCCCGCGCGATCTCCCGGAGCTGGATGGTATGCGCCTGCGAGCCGGTGAAATAGAGGAGGGCGGCGCCGTAGCTCGGAGGCCTGACCGCGCGGAGATCGACCTGCAAGCGGCCGCGGTCGAGCAGCACGCTGGCGCGGGTCTTGCCGTGCTCGCGCACCTCCGCGACCTCCTCGTAGCCGAGGAAGCACTGCATCAGCGGCTCGGAACCGCTCGCCGCGGCGACGAAATCGAGATCGCCGATGGTCTCGCGCCGGCGCCGGCAGCTTCCGGCAACGTCAGCCTGTTCGACATGCGGCGCCGCGCGGAGTGCGGCGAGGAGTGGGGCCGCGATGGCGTCGGCGGCTCTGAGCAGCGCGCGTGGCTTTTGTCCGGGGTCCCGTTCGAGAGCCGCGGAAAGCTTTTCCGCGACTGCGGCGCCAACGCCGGGCAGCCTGGCAACGGCGCCCGCGGCGAGTGCGGTGCGAAGTTTGTCGATCGAATCGATCCCGAGCGCCTCGTGCAGACGATGCACCCGCTTCGGGCCGAGCCCCGGCAGGGCGAGCAGGGCGATGATGCCGCGCGACATCTTGGCGTGCAGAGCCTCGAGAACCGGCAGGTTCTTGCCCTCTGCGAGGGTTGCGATCTTTGCTGCAAGATCGGCACCGATGCCGGGCAGCGCATCGAGATCTTCGCCCTGAGCCAGCATCTCCGTGAGACTGCGGGGCAGCGAGCCCACGGTGCGCGCGGCGTCGCGATAGGCACGTACGCGAAACGTATTGGCGCCGTCGATCTCGAGCAGATCTGCGATCTCCGCAAGTTGCGCGGCGACGCGCGCGTTGCTCGCGGGCACCCGGCCTTAGCCCGCGGTAGCTGGAGCAGGTGGTTCGCCGAGCAGCAGCAACGCCGCGCCGGATTCGGCGAGCAGGCGGGCGAGGAAGCCCTGCACATCCGTCCCGAGCGCTGCTCGGTCGAGCACGAGGAGCCGCGCGCCGGCCGCGCGGAGTGCTACGGCGATCAGCCCGGCGTCGTCGGTCGGCAGGTGGCGCCGATGCAGCCGCGCCGGGAAGAGGCCCGCCTTCCGCAACCGGGCCAAGGTCCGCATCTCTGCGGCCGCTGCACCCGTAGGGGCGATCAGAACGAGGTTTTCGGCCGAGGCGCGGGCAATTGCGGCACCGATCTCGATGGCGTCCGCTCCCTCGGTCGGCAGCAGCAGTGCCACACTGCCGTGCTGTTTCAGCGCGCGCGCCGGCAGCAGCAGCACGCCGGATCGGCCGTGGCGGAAGATGTCGCGACCTCGGGCGCGAATGGCCGCCGTTCTGACGGCGCCGGGCTCGGCCAACACGAGAATGTCGCCGGCGCCGGCTTGCTCGGCGAGGGTCGCGAGCGGATCGCCCCTGAGCACGGAGAAAGCGCTGACGAGACCCACTTCCGCTGCCGCTTCAGCCATGAGTTGCCGTGCGCGGCCGGCCGAATGGCGGAAATCCTCGAGCATTCTGACCGGATCGAGCGTCTGCCAGGTGTGGCCAGGCACCCTGAGCTCGCGCGCAAACGGAAGCGCGGAGAGGGCGACGAGCGCCTCGTCCTCGACGAACAGGCCCTCCAGCGCGAGCCCGAGGAGGTGCGCAAGCTCGGCAGCAAGGTGAAACGCAGGCGCCTCAGCGTGGCCCTCCTGCACCATCACCAGGACGCGCCGATAGTGGTGCGCGCCCGGCATCATCTGCCCTCGCCCTGCTCCTTGTCCGCCGCCTCGGACGCTTCGCGCCTGACGCGGGCGAAGTGCTGCAACCGGTCCTCGACGAGGCGGTTGACACTCGCCTCTGGCCAGGCGCCGTCCCCGCCTCGTTCGCCAGCCGGCCGGCCGGTAAGAAGCGCGATCCCCTCGTCGATCGTCGCCACCGGATAGATCGAAAATCGTCCTTCGACGGCCGCCGCGACCACGTCCTCGCGCAGCATCAGGTGCTGGACGTTGGCGGCGGGGATCAGCACGCCCTCGCTGCCGGCGAGGCCGCAGGCGACACACACATCGAAAAAGCCCTCGATCTTCTCGTTCACACCACCGATCGCCTGCACGATGCCGAGCTGGTTGACCGAGCCGGTGACGGCCAGATCCTGGCGCAGCGCCAGACCCGAGAGGGCGGAGATGAGCGTATAGAGCTCCGCCGAGGAGGCACTGTCGCCGTCCACGCCGCCGTAGGACTGCTCGAAGACGAGGCTCGCCGAGAGCGACATCGGGCGATCGAGGGCGTAGCGTCCGGCCAGGAAGCCCGAGAGGATCAATACACCTTTGGAATGCAGCGGCCCGCCAAGCTCGACCTCGCGTTCGATATCGATGATCCGTCCGGTGCCGGGACGCACGCGGCAGGTGATGCGTGACGGCCGGCCAAAGGCGTGCGTGCCGAGAGAAAGGACGCTCAACCCGTTGACCTGGCCGACGCGGCTGCCGGAGGTATCGACGAGCGCGATGCCGCGCAGGATCATTTCGCGCGAACGATCCTCGATCCGGGCGGCGCGGCGGATCTGGCGAGCGATCGCCTCCGTCACGTCGGCGCGCACCACCACCGCATGGCCGCTCTCGCGGGCAAGGTGGTCGGCCTCCGCCATCACGTCCTTGATGCGCTCGGCGAGCAGGGTGAGTTTTTTTGAATCCTCGGCCAGTCGGGCCGCGTGCTCGATCAGGCGCGCCACCGCGGCGCGCTCGAGCGGATGGAAGCCTGATTCCTTGGCGATGCTGCCGATCAGCCGCGCCATTGCCGCTTCGCTCGCGGCCGAGCGCTCGGTTTCATCATCGAAGTCGGCAAGCACCTTGAAGAGCGTTGCGAAATCGGGATCGGCGGCGGACAGCAGGTAGTAGAGCAGCCGTTCGCCGAACAGCACGACCTTGACATCGAGGGAAACCGGGTCGGGCTCGAGCGTCATGGTCATCGCCAGGCCGAGGAAGCGCCCAGCGTCCTCGATCACGATTTCGCCGCGCAGGAGTGCACGCTTGAGGGCCGGCCAACTGAAGGGCTCGCTCAGCAGGCTCCTGGCATCGATCAGGATGATCCCGCCGTTGGCGCGGTGCAGGGCGCCCGGTTTGATGAGCTGGAAATTCGTCACCAGCGCACCCTGCTGGGAGAGATAGTCCACGCGCCCAACCAGATTGGCGAGGGTCGGGTGCAATTCCTCGACCATCGGGGACGGGCCGTCGGGGCCGGCGCAGCTCACCAGCACGTTCACCTGGTAGCGCTCGAGAAAGGCGCTGCGCACGGTGCCGAGCCCCACCTCTTCCTCGCCGCCGGCCGGGGCGAAGAGGCCGACGTTATCGAGCAGATCCGCGCGTATCCGTCCGAAATGGGCGCTCACCTTGTCGAGGCCGGCAAACGAGGCGCCCGCCTCCTCGATCAGCGGGCCGACGGCGAATTCCGCCATCTCGCGGTCAAGCGAGCGGACCGCTTCGCGCCGCTCGCGCTCGCGGCGCGGGATGGCAGTCAGGGTTTCTTCAAGCGCCCGCTCCATTTCCTGGATCGCCTGCTGAGTGGCACGCCTGCGTTCTTCCGGCCAGGCGCCGAATTCATCAGGCGGCACCACCTTGCCGGCTTCCGCAGGGGCCACGGCGAATCCGGTCGGGGTGCGCAGAATCGCCGTTCCCTTGCCCTCGGCCGCCTCACCCAGGGCCTGGAAGGCCCGCTCGGTCTGGCCGCGGAACTGCCCTTCGACCGCGCCGCGCCGGCGCTGGTAGTCCTCACTTTCGAACGCGGCGGCGAGCGCACTCTTCAGATCGGCGGCCAGGCGGCGCATGGTCTTTTCGAACTCTGGTGCGCGGCCGGGCGGCAGGGCGATCGCCGTCGGGCGGTTGGTGGCGGCGAAATTGTTCACGTACACCCAGTCTGGCGGGCAGGGACGGAGCGCGCTGGCCTCGGTCAGCATCGCCGCGACCGCAGGACGGAGCTGCGCCGCACTCGCGCCAACGGCGAAGATGTTGAAGCCGCGCGCACCAACCGCGGTGCCGAAGCGAATCGCCTCCCCGGCCCGCTCCTGGCCAAGG
>JBOHMK010000084.1:0-2796 GCA_050730115.1 Acetobacteraceae bacterium | reverse complement strand
AGCCCGGTGCGATCGATCACCTTGCAGGTCCAGGCCCGTTCAAGGTTGCGCTGCTGGACTGCTGACAGCGGGCTGTCGATCACCGCCACGCGGACCGATTCCTCACTGATCACCTGCCCGAGGCTTGCGACCTGGCCTTCACCGAACAGCGTCGCCGGGCGGCGGGCGCGGACCGGTACGACTGCCTGGTGGACCACGACGAGCCCAATGCCGGCGGCCAGCCCGACCGCCTCAGCGAGCCGCGCCTGGGCGGCACGCCGGGCCTCCGTTCGCCCATCCCGTTCCCATGGCAGAATGATAGCCGCCCTGACCGGCGTCCGGCCGGTTCTGCCGTCGCTCCCCGCCGGGACTGCTGTCGTTCCCGGGCGCGGCAACTCATTCCGTAGTCGCAGCAACCACCTCCCGCATCGCGCCGGCCGTGGCCTCGGTCCGCGTCCCCTCGAAAAGCTGAATTGGCGCGCCCGGCATCACTGTACTGATCGCGTGCTTGTAGACGAGCTGGGTATGTCCGTCCCGGCGCAGGAGCAGGGAAAAGTTGTCAAACCAAGTAATAATACCCTGGAGTTTGACGCCATTGACGAGGAAGATCGTGACTGGCGTCTTGTTCTTCCGCACGTGGTTCAGGAACACGTCCTGAACATTCTGCGACTTTTCATTGGCCACCGCAAAGATCCTTCTTTTTGTTCCGTGGCGTTGCCGAAGCCGGTTAAGACAAGGTCCGAAGGGCCCAAATGCCTTCGCGGCCGCTCGCACCCCTGGAAGCAGTCAATGTAGCAGCCGTGCCGCCCTCTGCAAGCCGTCAACCCGGTGCCGCGGGCGCGTTGCGCGGAGGGCCCTGCACGTGGTGCGAAAACAGTGCGAACAGCGCCTCTGTCAGCGGTCCGACCCGGCCGTCGCCGACAGGCTTGCCGTCCAGCCGCACCACCGGCTTGACGAAGCTCGAGGCACTGGTGACGAAGATCTCGCGTGCCGCCGCGAGTGCGGCTTTGCCGACCGCACCTTCCTGCCAGGCGATTCCCGCCTCGGCCATCAACCCGATCAGGGCCGCGCGGGTGCATCCGGGTAGCACGGCGTGATCGAGGCTGCGCGTCTGCAGCCGGCCGTCCTGATCGACCACCCAGACGCTCGACGAAGCACCCTCGGTCACCATTCCCGCGGCATCGATGAGGATCGCCTCGGCCGCCCCTTCCCGTCGCGCCGCTTCTTTCGCCAGCACGTTGGGAAGCAGATTGACACTTTTGATATCGCATCTTTGCCAGCGCTCGTCCGGCCGGGTGATCGCTGCGGTGGCCCAGGCCTCGATCGAGCGCGGGAACGGCGGCAAACGGCGGATGGTGACGACCAGGGCGGGCTTTGGCGCGGGCCGCGGAAAGGCGTGCTCACGCCGCGCCACCCCGCGTGTCACCTGCATGTAGATCAGCCCGTCGCGCACGCGGTTCCGCCGCATCACCTCGAAGAAAACGTGGCCGAGTGCGCGCCTCGTCAACGGCATCGGGATGGAGATCTCGCCGAGCGAGCGCTCGAGCCGTGCCAAGTGCAGCTCCGCATCGATCAGCCGCCCTCCCGATACGTGCATCACCTCGTAGACGCCGTCGCCGAACTGGTAGCCGCGGTCCTCGATATTTACGGCGGCGTCGCGTTGCCGGAGATAGCGCCCGTTCACGTAGGCGATCCGACTCATCAGCTGCTCCCTTTTGCCACCTGCTCGCTCATGATACCACGCGGTCCTCGGCGCCGATTCCGAGCTGCTTCAGCTTGCGATGTAGTGCGCTCCGCTCCATGCCCACGAACTGCGCCGTGCGGCTGATATTCCCTCCGAAGCGCAACAGTTGCGCCTGCAAATACTGGACTTCGAAGAGGTCCCTGGCCTCGCGCAAAGGAAGGCTCATCACGTCGGCCTGCGGATCGACGACTGGCAGCGCCGGCGCGCTACCCGCGATCTCGGGTGGCAGCATGTCTCTCCTCAGTGGTTCACCGGAGCCGCCGGGCGCCATGATCAGCAGCCATTCCATCAGGTTACGGAGCTGCCTCAGATTCCCTGGCCAGTCATACGAAACCAGCGCCGTCAGCGCATCCACAGCCAGCTCGCGCGGTGGCATGCCCGCCGATTCCGCCGCGCGGGCCAGGAATTCCGCGGCCAGCAGAGGAATATCGTCCCGCCGTTCCTTGAGGCTCGGCAGATCGAGCGGCACGACCGCAAGGCGGTAGTACAGATCTTCACGGAAACGTCCCGCACTGATTTCGACCGCCAGATCTCGGTTCGTGGTCGCCAGCACGCGCACATCCACCTTCACGGCTGCGGCGCCTCCGACCCGCGAGAATGCATGGTCCTGCAGCACGCGGACGATCTTGCCCTGAGTTTCAAGCGGCATGTCCGCCACTTCATCGAGCAGCAGCGTGCCGCCGTGTGCGCGCTCGAGTACGCCCGCGCGTCTTGGCCGCGCGGCGGCATCAGGACCCGCCTCGGTGCCGAACAATTCGGGCTCGAACCGGGCCGGGCTCAGCGTCGCGCAGGTCAGCACCACGAACGGTCCGCCCGCACGCCGCGACAGAGCGTGGACCATTCGCGCGGCGACGCCCTTGCCCGATCCCGCCGGCCCGCGAATGAGGACGCGTGAGCCGGTGGGCGCCACCTTGAGAGCCGCGGCGCGAACCACGCCGATCGCCGCCGAACCCCCGGTAAGCTCGCTTTCCTGCCCGGCGCGCAGCCTGAGCTCGGCATTCTCGAGGGCAAGCCGCGCCGCTTCGAGCGCCCGCCGCATCAGCAGGAGCAGCCGGTCCGACTTGAACGGCTTT
>JBOHMK010000083.1:0-1551 GCA_050730115.1 Acetobacteraceae bacterium | reverse complement strand
GCATCGGCGAAGATGTGAATCATGTCGTATGAAGAATAGCCGCAATAGGCCGGCAGTACGTTGTATCGCTTCTGGCAGTCGGGCAAGCTGAAGACGATCTGGCCGGTGAAGTACGCAACCGCCAAGGTCAGCTTCTTCTCGTTCGTCCGGGTGTAGCAAGCATGCCGAGGGGGTCGGCCGGCACTTCGGCGCCGGCCGGCCTCCGAGTGGTACCCCTCTTGCTTCAATCGGTCACCCTCCTCCACCCATGACCGCTCTCGCAGAGGGCAAGCGGCGTGATGGCGGTGTCGTTGGCTCTGGCCGGCGGGCCGAAAGCACTGCATAATTTGCCGAACACACCCGCACTCGCCGAGCGGGTGCGAACAGGGGAGGGGGCCTCCGGTGACACCATTGAGGGCGGGGACGCGAACCCGACCGTCGCGGCAGCAGGTTCCGGCTGGCGTCGGGGGTGTGGCTGCGGCCGCGGCACTGCCGCGGCTGGTGCGGGAGGCGGGCGAGCCGATCAGGATGGGTAAGACCATTGGGCGGCTGCAGTACGCAACCGCCAGGCTCGTCTTCCCCTCGTTTGTCAAACTACCGGCGTGAGGCCGCCCGGAACCCACTCGGGCAGACGGGCGGCGCCGGGGGCGCGGGTGCATCACCCGTCGGCGGTGCCCGGGACCAGCGGGCCCGGCGCTTAAGGCGATGGTCTGGCTCCATATCCTGGTCGATGGGTTTGCCATCAGCTCGCTCTACGCCCTGGGGGCGATCGGCTTCACCATGATCTTCGGCGTCTCCGGCGTGCTGAATTTGGCGCATGGCGGCACCCTGGTGATCGCGGCGATGATCGCCTGGTTTGTCATCGGCACGTTCCAGATCGGCACCCCCTTGGGTGCGCTGATCGGCATCATCGCCGCGATGGCCTTTGGCTTTTTGACCTACTTCGCAGTGGTGCGGCCGATCCAGACTTCGCGCGCCATTCCCACGGAAGAGCAGGAGATCTTCATCCTCACGGCGACGCTGCTCTGGGGCATCATGGTCCAGACCTTGATCGCCTACGTTTTCACTACCAATCCGGTGACCGTGACGCCGTTCATCCCCGGCGTGATGCAGATCCTTTCCGTGCGCACGCCGAGGAACGAAGTGCTGACCGCCGTTGTCTGCTGGGTGGTGATGGGACTGCTCTGGCTGTTCATCTCCGGGACGCGCGCCGGCAAGGCGCTGCTCGCGGCTTCGGTCAATCCGCGCGCGCTCACTCTCTGCGGCTTTGAACTGTCGCGCATCCACTTGCTGGTATGGGCGATCTACGGTTTGCTCGCCGGCATCGCCGGCGTACTGCTTGGCACTTGTCTCGGTGCCAGCTCCGACGATATCGGCAATCTGACGGCGCTGGCCTTCGCGATCGTCATCCTGGGCGGGCTGGGCAGCGTTCCCGGCACGCTGATCGCGGCCTACATAATCGGCTACTTCGAGACCATCACCGCCTACCTGATAGATCCAACACTGCGGTCGATCCCCGCACTCGTGATCCTGGTAGTGGTTCTCTATATCCGCCCGCAGGGCATTCTGGGG
>JBOHMK010000082.1:0-6857 GCA_050730115.1 Acetobacteraceae bacterium | reverse complement strand
CCGAATTCGATATCGGCATAGAGGGGTTGCACGTTGCGCAGCACCGTGTCCCCGGTCGTCGCGTAACGGTTGTGCCCGATCGCATTCGTCCCAGGCAGCCCCGCCATCACCCGCGCGTTGCCGAAATTATCGCCGACATGGCCGAGGCCCCGATGTGAATGAAAATGCCTGCCATCGAACGATACGATTCCGCTCGCCTCCTGGCCGCGATGTTGCAACGCGTGCAGCCCGAGTGCGGTCACCGCCGCCGCATCCGCGACGTTCCAGACCCCGAACACCGCACACTCCTCGCTCGGCTTGTCCTCCGGGAATCGTCCCGCATCAGCCATCACTCGCCACTCCTTTCTGCTTTCGGCGGCCCCTCTGCTTTCGGCGTATCGACGGACGAACCCACGGATGGGGAAGGAATTGCGGCCCCGCCGCCGGCAGACGGCGGCCGGGCGACCGCCGGGCGATAATGTGGCGGCAGCAGATGGACCATCCAGACGGCTCCGTCATAGGCGTATGGCAATGCACGCGCCTCCAGAACTGCGGGCGGCCACGCCGCCGGCGCTTCGATGAGTCCGACCACGATATAGGCAAGCACGACCAGTACCGCACCCCGCGCCAGCCCGAAGATCAGGCCCAGGGTCCGGTCGAGCCCGCCAAGCGCGGAACTGCGCACCACCCCGCCGATCCAGGCAGCGATCAGCGAGAGCACGACGAGGCACACCAGGAACACCGCCGCAATCGCCACGCCATCGGCGATACCCGGGTTGGCGATGGCGTGCCGGGCCTGGCTCGAGGCCCATGGGAACGCGACCGCTGTGATAACAGCCGCACCGATCCAGGCGCCGATCCCAAGCACCTCGCGGACCAGGCCGCGCGCGAATCCGAACAATGCCGAGAGCAGGGCTACGCCGAGAACCAGCAGATCCACCCAGTTCATGCACCCGTCGCCGCCTCAGCCAGCTTCCTATAGCGCGAACGGCCTCAGATTCGGCAAGCCTCACGCCACCGACCGCCCGCGTTTGCCAAGGCGAGCCACGAGATCCGTGAGATGCCCGGTGCCGATCAGTGTGAGCCCCTCCGGGGCAGCGAGCGGCCGGGCGCCACGCGCGATCGGCCGCGGTAACGAAGCCGCCGTGAAGCCGAGCTTCGCCGCCTCCTTCAGCCGCGCGTCCGCTCCCGCCACCTGCCTCACCTCCCCGGAGAGCCCGACTTCGCCGAAGAACACCATATCCGCCGGCGTCGGCACATCAGCCGCGGCCGAAATCACCGCCGCCGCCACCGCCAGATCGGCAGCCGGCTCGCTGATCCGAAGTCCGCCCGCGATGTTGAGATAGACGTCGGCCCCGCCAAGCGAAAGCCCCGCCCGCGCCTCGAGGACTGCGAGCAGCATCGCAAGCCGCCCGACGTCCCAGCCGATCGCCGCCCGTCGCGAGCCGCCGCCGGAGCCCTGTGCCAGGAGCGCCTGCACCTCCAGAAGGACCGGCCGGGTGCCTTCGATGCCGGCGAACACCGCACTTCCCGCAACATTGCCGCGTCTCTCGGCGAGGAAGATCGCCGACGGGTTCGCCACCTCCTGAAGCCCGCGGCCGGTCATCTCGAAGACACCGATCTCATCGGTGGCCCCGAACCGGTTCTTGGTGGCGCGCAGGATCCGGAACTGGTGCCCGCGATCGCCCTCGAAGGTGAGCACCGCGTCCACCATGTGTTCGAGCACACGCGGACCGGCGATTGTCCCGTCCTTGGTCATATGCCCGACGAGGACCAGGGCGAAGCCGGCTGCTTTCGCCCGCCGTGTGAGTTCGAATGCGCCCTGACGCACCTGGTTCACGGTGCCGGGTGCGGACTCGACGGCCTCCAGCCACATCGTCTGGATCGAATCGATCACCACCAGCGTGGCCCCGCTTCGCTCCAGTGCCTCGGCAATCGCGGCCAGGTCGATCGCCGCCGCCAGCTCGACCGGCGCCTCGGAGAGCCCGAGCCGCTGCGCGCGCAGCCGGACCTGCGGAACCGATTCCTCGCCCGAGACGTAAAGCACCCGTCGCCCGGCCTGCGCCAGGCCGGCGGCGGCCTGCAACAGCAGCGTCGATTTGCCGATGCCCGGATCGCCTGCCACCAGCACCACCGATGCCGGCACCAGTCCGCCCCCCAGTACGCGATCAAACTCGCCGATGCCGGTCTCGGTCCTGGGCTCGGGCGCACTCTCCCCGGCAAGTGGCACGAACTCAATCTGCTGGCCGCGGCCATGTTTGGGCTGCAGCCGCGCCTCAGCCGCTTCCTCGATCAGCGTGTTCCATTCCCCGCAGCCTTCGCAACGCCCGACCCAGCGCGCCGCAACGTGACCGCAGTTCTGGCAGACGTAACGGACGGCGGACCTCGCCATCAGCGGCCAAGCTCCATCTGAATCGGACCATCGCGCCGCCCGTGCGTGAACTGATCGACCAGCGGGTTGCCGCTCTCCAGCAGCGACGAAGCCGGGCCGCTCCAGACGATCCGGCCTCCATACAGCATCGCTGCGCGATCGCCGATTCGCCGCGCCGAGGCCATGTCGTGAGTGATCGCGACCGCGGTCGAGCCAAGCCGCTGCACGCAATCGCGGACCAACCCGTCGATCACCGCAGCCATGATCGGGTCGAGCCCGGTGGTCGGCTCGTCAAAAAAAAGAATATCGGGCGTCGCCGCAATCGCCCGCGCCAGTGCCACACGCTTCTGCATGCCCCCGGACAGCGCGGATGGAAACAACTCCCCGACGCTCGCGGCCAGCCCGACATGACCGAGAATTTCGCCCGCCTTCGCGCGCGCCTCCGGGCGGCCGATCACGCGCCGGGCGATCAGGCCGAAGGCGACATTTTCCCAAACCGGAAGCGAATCAAAGAGCGCACCATTCTGGAACAGCATGCCAATCCTGGCCTCGACTGCCCGCCTCGCCCGATGCCCGAGCCTCGAGAGCTCCACCCCGTCGATCTCGATCGTGCCGGCATCAGCTTCGATCAGACCGAGCACACACTTGATGAGCACCGATTTCCCGGAGCCGGAACCGCCGATCACCACCAGCGAGGTGCCCGCCGGCACCTCGAGGTCGACGCCGTCCAACACCCGCTTCTCGCCGAACGATTTAACCAGCCCCCGGATCCGGAGCTTCGGCGGCGCGTCGCTCATCGGGAGAAGAAGACCTGGGTCAGCACATAGTCGAAGCCGAGAATCAGGATCGAAGCGGAAACGACAGCCGTCGTGGTCGCGCGACCGACCCCCTGCGCCCCGCCCCGGCTCGCGTAGCCGTTATAGCAGCCCATCAGCGCAATCAGAAAACCGAACACTGCCGCCTTGATCAGGCCGGAAGCCACGTCCATGGGCTCGAGGTAGGTGAATGTGCTGTGCAGATAGAGGGTCGGGTTGAAGCCGAGCGAGGCCGTGCTGACGATAAAGCCGCCAAGCACGCCCAGAATATCGGCGACCACCACCAGCATCGGCAGTGCCAGAATGCCGGCGAGCAACCGTGGCGCAACCAGGTATTTCATCGGCTCGGTCGAAAGTGTCGTCAGCGCATCGATCTGGTCGGTCACGCGCATGGTGCCGATCTCGGCCGCCGTTGCCGCGCCGACCCTTCCCGCCACCATCAGCCCGGCCAGCACCGGTCCCAACTCGCGCGTCATCGACAGCACCACCACCGAGGCCACGGCACCTTGGGCGGAAAACCGCGCAAATCCGGTGTACGATTGCAGCGCCAGCACCATGCCGGTGAAAATCGCCGTCAGCGCGACCACCGGCAGGCTGAAATAGCCCATCTCGATCAGCGCGGTTGCGAAGCGCCGCATATGGAAGGGTGGGCGCAGGAGATGCGAAAGTCCCTCGGCCGCGAACAGGGCAAGCCTGCCGGTCGTAAGGCAGACGCTGATCACCGGCCGTCCGACGGCCGCGAGAACCCCGGCGAGCCCGTTCACGCGCCGAGCCACACGCGCCGATAGCGCCGCCCGAGCGCGGTCAGAATTTCGTACTCGTTGGTACCCGCCGCCTCTGCCACGTCGCTGAGCGGCTGCGCCGGGCCGATCAGTTCGAGCCAGTCGCCCGCAACCAGGGAAGGGTGCTCGGTTGCATCATAGGTCGTCAGATCCATGGAGACACGGCCTACCAGCGCCAGCCGCCGGCCGTCAAAACAGGCCGCCCCGCGATTGGAGAGGCTGCGCAGCCAGCCATCCGCGTAGCCGACGCCGACGGTCGCGATCCGGCTCGGACGCGTGGCCTGCCACGTCGCGTTGTAGCCGACGGCCTTCCCGGGAGCGAGGTCGCGCACCGCCAGCACCCGCCCGCGGAGCCGGATCGCTGGCCGCATCGGGTTCGGTGCCCCCGGGGTGGGGTTGATGCCGTAGAGCGCCGCTCCGGGCCGCGCGAGATCCGAAGCAAAACGTTCTCCAAGGAAGATCCCCGATGAGTTCGCGAACGAACGCGGTGCCGGCGGCAAACGCGCCGTGAGCGCCGCGAAGCGCTGCCGTTGCCGTTCGTTGAGCGGATCTTCCGGGCGCTCGGCACTCACCAGGTGTGTCATCACATAGCGAATGCAGATCCCGTCGAGGAGAGACCGGTCGGCGGCGAGTGCCGCAACCTCTGCTTCCGTCAGTCCAAGCCGGGCCATACCGGTATCGACATGCAAAATTGCCGCGAGCGGAACTCCCGTCCGCCGTGCCTCGGCCCGCCAGCATGCGATCTCGCCAAGCGAACCCAGCACCGGAACGATCGCCTGCTCCCGATAAACTCGCTCGGTGCCGTCGATCAGGTCGTCGAGTACGGCCAGCATCGCACCCGGCAGCAGCGGGCGGAGCGCCACCGCCTCCTCCAGCACCGCCGTGAAGAAATGTCGGCACCCGGCAGCGTCCAGGGCCGGCGCCACCTTGCTCGCGCCGAGCCCGTACGCGTCCGCCTTGACCACCGCGGCCACGGCACCCCATGGATGCCGTGCCGAGAGGAGCCGCCAGTTGGCAACGATCGCGTCGAGATAGATCTCGAGGACGGCCGGCTTGGCCTCAGCCGGCAACATCGCCGTGCGTGAGATCGAGATCTGCGTAGCGGGTGAACTCCGCCTCGAAGAAGAGATCGATCTTGCCGGTCGGGCCATGCCGTTGCTTGGCGAGGAAAAGTTCCGCCCGGTTGTGCACGCGCTCCATGTCGCGCTGCCATTTCTCGGTCGCCTCGTAGAACCGTTTCTCATCGTCGAACTGCATCTGCTTCGGCGCGCGCTGTGCGTAATAATATTCGTCGCGATAGATGAACATCACGGCATCCGCGTCCTGCTCGATCGTTCCGGATTCGCGAAGATCGGAAAGCTGCGGGCGTTTGTCCTCGCGCAGCTCGACCGCACGCGAAAGCTGGGCCAGTGCCAGCACCGGGACGGAGAGTTCCTTGGCGATCGCCTTCAGCCCTTGCGTGACCTGGCTGATCTCCAGCACGCGACTTTCCGGTCGGGTTCCTGCAGCCGGGCGCATCAATTGCAGATAGTCGATCACGACCAGCGCGAGCCCGCGTGTCCGTTTCAACCGCCGCGTGCGCGTGCGTAGCGCCGAGAGCGTGATTGCCGGCGTGTCGTCGATCTCGATCGGCAGGTTGCCGATCTCGCGCGAGACCGCGACGAAGCGATCGAAATCGCGCTGGCCGATGTCCCCGCGACGGATGCGGTCGCCACTGATCCGCGCCTGTTCGGCAAGCACACGGGTGGCAAGCTGTTCGGCGCTCATCTCGAGCGAAAAGATGGCAATCGCGCCACTCCGGTGATCGCCGCCCCCCTCCCTCATCAGCGCGCGCGCGGCACCGGCCGCAATCGAGGTCGCGAGTGCGGTCTTGCCCATACCCGGACGGCCGGCGAGCACCACGAGGTCCGACGGGTGCAGTCCTCCCGTCTTGGCGTCGAGGTCGCGTAGCCCCGTTGCCAGGCCCGAAACATGTCCCGTGCGCTTGAAGGCGCGCTCCGCACCCAGGATCGCTTGCGCCAGCGCCCGATCGAAGGGGAGAAACCCGCCGCCGGTTCCACCGCGCGTTGCCAGCTCGTAGAGTGCCTGTTCCGCCGCCTCGATCTGCGCCGGTCCGGCCATCTCCGGCTCCGAGCCGAACGCCCGGTTGACCACCACCTCGCCAAGCTCGATGAGCTGACGGCGGACCCACGCGTCGTGCACCGCGCGGCCGTATTCGCCGGCATTGATGATGCCGACCGTAGCCGCCAGAAGCTGCGCGAGGTAGGCCGTGCCGCCCACCTCCTCAAGCACACCCGAATGCTCGAATTCGCCCCGCAGCGTCACCGCATCGGCAAGCTGCCCCGACTCGATCCGCCGCCGGATCGCTTCAAAGATCCGTCCGTGCACGGGATCGACGAAATGATCCTGCTCGAGGAATTCCCCGACCCGCTCGAACGCCTTGTTGTTGGCAAGGAGAGCCCCAAGCAGCGCCTGCTCGGCTTCGAGGTTGGACGGCGGGCGGCGCAGCGTCTGGCCGAGCAGGGGCGGTTCGAGGGTGTTCATCCGCCACTGACATTAGCGCCATGCCAATAGCCGCGCAGCCTGTGGATAGCGTGGAACACGGGTATCAATCGGCGTTCCTCGCGTGCTGTGGCCGGGAAGTCGCAGGCGCCAGTGTCCTGCCCCTTACGTTTGGTGCCTATGGCAACAAACGTAAGGGGATCAGCAGGCCACTGAAAATAAAGGCTGGTGCGCCGACCACGGATGCCTCTCGATGAGCACCAAGTGTCAGCAGCGGCACACTAGTACATCCCGCCGGAAGTCCCAACCCGTTCGGTCCCGTCAGGTGACGAGCGGCCTGCCGTTCATGGTCCAGCGGAAGGGTTTGGCCATGGTCTGGTTGAAGTAGGCGATGAACGCCTCGATCCT
>JBOHMK010000081.1:0-2987 GCA_050730115.1 Acetobacteraceae bacterium | reverse complement strand
GTCGCTTTTTCACCTCACCCTGGATCGACGCGACACTTCGCGCCGGCAAGGCGAGCGGTGCTTTTGCGCACCCGACCGTTCCTTCCGCGCATCCCTATATCCTGCTCAACTATCACGGCCGGCCGCGCGATGTGATGACGCTTGCCCATGAGCTTGGGCACGGCGTGCACCAGGTGCTGGCCGCTGACCAGGGGTATCTGATCGCCGATACGCCGCTCACGCTTGCCGAGACCGCAAGCGTGTTCGGCGAGATGTTGACGTTTCGAGCGATGCTGGACGCAACCCGGGACGCGCGGACGCGCCGCATCATGCTGGCCGCAAAGGTCGAGGACATGCTGAACACGGTGGTGCGGCAGATCGCATTTTATCGCTTCGAAACGTTATTGCACGAGGAACGTCGTGGCGGTGAGCTGCTCGCCGAACGGATCGGCCAGATCTGGCTTGCGGTCCAGCAGGAAAGCCTGGGACCAGCATTCGAATTTTCGGAAGAGTACCGCAATTTCTGGGCCTATGTACCGCACTTCGTGCACACCCCGTTTTATGTCTATGCCTATGCCTTCGGTGATTGCCTGGTGAATGCCCTCTTTGCCGTGTACCGCGAGGGGCACCCGGGATTCCAGGCCAAGTATCTCGAGATGCTGCGTGCCGGCGGGGCGAAACGGCACCGTGAGCTGCTCCGACCGTTCGGCCTCGATGCCGCGGAGGCGCGCTTCTGGAAGCGCGGGCTCGACGTGATCTCCGGATTCATCGATGAGCTCGAGGCGATGCCGGTGTCAGGGACGCCGTGATGGCCGAAAGCGGAGGCAGCACGATCTTCGGCGAGCTCAGGCGCCTCGCGCGTACCTCCGGCGCAGTGGGAGGGATCGCGGCACGCATCGCCGGCCAGCGCGTGTTCGGCATCCGCTCGGACCGCGCCGCGCACGCGGAGGACCTGAAGGCGATCCTCGGCGGGCTCAAAGGACCGCTGATGAAAGTTGCGCAGTTCCTCTCCACGGTACCCGATGCACTACCCGCAGAATATGCTGCGGAGCTTTCCGAGTTGCAGGCGAACGCACCGCCGATGGGCTGGAGCTTCGTGCGCCGCCGGATGGCCGGTGAGCTGGGCAGCGAGTGGCAGCAGCGATTCCGAAGCTTCGGGCAGCAGGCGGCGGCGGCGGCGAGCCTTGGCCAGGTGCACCGGGCAGAGTTGCCGGATGGCTCGGCGGTCGCCTGCAAGCTGCAGTATCCGGACATGCCGAGCGTCGTCGAGGCCGACCTTCGCCAATTGAAGCTGGCGATGGCGCTATACCGGCGGATGGACAACGCCATCCACCAGGAGGAGATCTACAAGGAACTTTCGGAACGCCTGAGGGAGGAGCTTGATTATCTGCGCGAGGCTGCGCAGATGCACCTCTACGGGCTGATGCTCGGCGCTGAGGTGGACGTGGCCGTGCCACGGCCGATCGCGGGTTATTGCACGCGCCGCCTGCTGACGATGACCTGGCTCGAGGGGCGCGCGTTGCAGGCACGGCTTGCCGAAGCCCCACCGCAGGAAGAGCGGAATCGGATCGCGCAGGCATTGTTCCGTGCCTGGTACGTGCCGCTTTACCGCTACGGCATCATTCATGGAGATCCGCATCTCGGCAATTATCAGGTGCGGCCGGAGGGTGGGGTCAATCTCCTGGATTTCGGTGCCATCCGCGTATTTGCACCACATTTCATCCGCGGCGTGATTGATCTTTTCGAAGCCGTGCGCGATCACGACGAGGCAAAGGCCCTGCAAGCCTACGAGGGCTGGGGGTTCAAAGAGATCACTCGCGAGAAGCTTGCGGTACTGAACCTGTGGGCGGAGTTCCTTTACGAGCCACTGATCGAGGATCGTGTGCGGCGGATCCAGGAGACCGGCGATCCACAGTTCGGCCGTGAGGTGGCGGAGCGCGTGCATGCCGGTCTGCAGCGGACCGGCGGCGTGCGCCCGCCACGCGAATTCGTGCTGATGGACCGATCGGCAATCGGGCTTGGGGGCGTGTTTCTCCGTCTCGGCGCCGAACTCAACTGGCACCGCATGTTTCAGGAGCTGATCGCCGATTTCGATACCGCGCGGCTTGCGGAGCGCCAGGCCGCGGCGCTCGCTGCGGCCGAGGTCCCGCCGGCGTCGTGATGCGCGGTTGACAGGGCGAAGCCCAAAGGATACTGCGCCGACCCGCATCCGGGCCAGCCTTCCCCGCCCGGCTCGCTCCCGGAAGTCCAGATGCCCGCGCATGCTTTCGTCTTTCCTGGCCAGGGTAGTCAGTTCGTCGGCATGGGGCGTGCCCTCTGGGAGGCGTTCCCCGCCGCTCGCGAGGTCTTCGAAGAGGTGGACGACGGACTTAGCCAGAAGCTCTCCCGCTTGATTTTCGAAGGGCCGGCGGAGGAGCTGATGTTGACCGAGAATGCTCAGCCGGCGCTGCTTGCGGTCTCGATCGCCGCACTGCGCGTGCTGGAGCGGGACGCAGGGGTTGTCACGCACGAGAAGGCCGTGGCCGTGGCCGGGCACTCGCTCGGCGAATATAGCGCTCTGGTGGCGGCGGAGAGTCTGACCGTGACGGCTGCGGCCCGGTTGTTGCGGAAACGTGGCGAAGCGATGCAGCGGGCCGTTCCGGCCGGAGAAGGGGCGATGGCGGCGCTGCTTGGAGTGGAGCTGGAAACGGCTCGGCAGATCTGCATCGCCGCCGCGCCGGGCCCGGACGGGCCCGAAGTGGTCGAGCCGGCGAATGATAACGGCGCCGGCCAGGTGGTGATTTCCGGGGTCCGTGCCGCGGTCGAACGCGCGATCAAGCTCGCCGGAGACCGGGGCGTGAAGCGGGCCCTGATGCTAACCGTATCGGCACCGTTCCATTGCGCCTTGATGCAGCCGGCAGCCGATGTGATGGCGAAAGCGCTGACCGGGATCAGGATCGATGCGCCGAACGTTCCGGTGATCGCCAATGTGAGTGCGAACGAAGTTGCCGATCCGGGCGGGATCCGGG
>JBOHMK010000080.1:0-2996 GCA_050730115.1 Acetobacteraceae bacterium | reverse complement strand
ACACGGTGCCGCGCTTTGCACCGCAGGCGCGCCAGGCAAATCGCGCTCTGGTCGATGTGCTGGCCGGAATTGCGGCAACCAAGCAGGTCACCCCGGCCCAGCTGGCGCTCGCGTGGCTGCTCGCGCAAAAGCCGTGGATCGTGCCGATCCCCGGCACCACCAAGCTGCACCGTCTCGAGGAAAACATCGGCGCCGCCTCGATCGATCTCACACCGGGGGATCTCGGCGAGATTGCCGAAGCCGCATCAAGGATCGAGGTGCAGGGCGCACGCTACGCCGAGACTGCCGAGCGGATGACCGGGGTCGAGGCGCCGGCCGCCGAAGGAGTCCGGGCATGAGTGAGAATATCGCGGGCAAGGTCGTCGTCATCACCGGAGCGAGCAGCGGATTGGGCGAGGCGACCGCGCGTCACCTCGCCCGGGAAGGCGCCAGGCTCGTGTTGGGCGCGCGTCGTCTCGACCGCCTCCGCTCGCTCGCGCGCGAACTCTCCCTGGGCGAGAACGCCGCGGTGAAAACGGACGTGGTCGATCGCGCCCAGGTGCAGGCCCTCGTGGACTCCGCCGTGCGGACGCACGGGCGCATCGACGTGCTGTTGAACAACGCCGGATTGATGCCGCTGGCTCCACTCGAGCGCCTTAAGGTGGACGAGTGGGACCGGATGATCGATGTGAACCTGAAAGGCGTTCTCTACGGCATCGCCGCCGCGCTACCACACATGAAGCAGCAGAAATCCGGCCACATCATCAACGTGTCTTCGGTTTACGGCCACAAGGTCGCGCCGGGCGCCGCCGTTTACTGTGCCACCAAGCACGCCGTTCGCGCCCTGTCCGAAGGACTCCGCCAGGAGGTGAAACCGTACAATATCCGCACGACCGTGATCTCGCCGGGCGCGGTTGCGACCGAGTTGCTCAACCATATCAGCGAACAGGACATCGCGACGAGCGTGCGCGAGCGAGTTGCGGGCATCGCGGTTCCGGCTGGATCCTTCGCGCGCCTGGTCGCGTTCGCCATCAGCCAGCCGGAGGACGTTGATATCAACGAAATCCTGTTCCGGCCGACGCGGCAGGAAGTGTGAACAAGAACCCATCATAGGGGCCGTCTCCTACTCGCGCCCGGCCGGCGCGCCAGCCAAGCCTCGCCCTGGTGCGGGATCGCGAGCCGCGGCTCGTGCCCGGTTTGATCGGGCGGCCCGGCCAGAGCGGGCTTCAGCCCATCGAGTGGCCCGATCTCAGCGACGAGCCCGCGTGCGAGGGCGCAATGCGGCCGGCCGGTGCCGTCATTCCCGATCGTGCAGCCTGCCGGCCCGAACCTGCGCGCGCGCGAAGCCCGGCATGATCTCGCGTCAATTGCCGGCCGCAGCGGCTCCATCGGGTCGAGGATCAATGCCGGCCGATCGGAGCGCATCCCGCAAAGGAACGCCGTGCTCGGATCGAGGCCGATCCGGGAAGTCTCGATGCGGGCATGGCTCCCCGGCACCGCGTCACCATAATTGAGCATGACCTGCCCAAGGTGCCGGGCCCCCGTGCCGGGCAAAGCGGTTCCGGCCCTTCCTCGTTGCGCACGCCCCGACGATCCGCCACGCGTCGCGGATTGGCCGTCGGCCGGCGCCCTTCCACGAGAGCGGGACCTGGCGCCTTCCTGGATGCGCGCCTTGATCTGCTCCCCGCTCGCCGTCCGCCGCTCGTCCCCGCGCTGCACGAAGGACGCCGCCCCGCCCGCGTACAGCCCGATCGGCTCGGCCGGAAAGGCCGCGCTGAGCGCCTCCAGGTTGCGCGCGACGTCCCTGAGAAAACCCAGCTCCTCGCGATCCGGAGCCTCCGCCGTTTCCGGCGCGCCCTCATCGCCGATTTCTTCCTCCGGCACCGGCGATCCGTCGAGCCGGTCGAACCGGCCGAGCCGGTCGAGCCGGCCGAAATCGACGCGAGGCAACTTTAAGGCAAAGTATCTATCAGAACCACCTCCTGGGAAATCAGGCCGGAAACCTCCCTGCGCACCTCGTCAACAGCAGCGCGGTTGCCGATTTCTCTGCCGCAAAACAGTTCATGCGCGAAAACTTGGCGGTGCAGCTCCTCGCCGTCGCCGACGAGCGGGCGCCGGCTTCGCTTGAGCATTTCATCCTCGCGGTGCTCCGGCCGCGATACAGTGATTAGGCCTCAAGGCGGGACTGTCTAATTTGTGAGCCGGCTTTTCACGAGGAAGGAGACCCCCGCCGTGTTTCTCATAATTCAAGCCTTTCGGAAACCAGATCCAGGTTAGCCATCTGCGGGTAGCGCCTCAGCTAGCGCTTATTTCTGTGCTATAGTGGCTTTGCCATGAGTGACAACCGCGACGACGATATAAAGGCGCTGTATGAGCGGGCATTCCGGGATTTCGGCTCGGTTGCCCTCTGGAACATGCGCGCGAATGAAAACCCCACTCCCGCCGATGCGCTGGCGATTACCGCCGCGCTGCGGACGCATGGCCGCATCAACGGGCGACGGCTCGCGGAACGCCTCGAGGCGCTTTGTCGTGCCCATCAGTAAGTTCCAATCGGACGTATTGCGGCTGCTGGCGGCGCAGCGCAGCCCGGACAGTTACATCGCGGGCGGGGTCGCCATCAACCGGCAAGGGCCGCGCTTCTCAAGCGACATCGACATTTTCCATGACTCCGCTGAGCGGCAGGAAAGCGCCGTTAAGGCAGATGAATCCGCGCTCGCCGCCGCCGATTACAAAATAACATGGTCGCCTGTCCAACGCACCGCGAAGCGCGAGGCGACCATCGAAAAAGGCGGCGAGCAGATGCAGCTTGAGTGGGTGACGGATTCCGCCTTTCGCTTTTTCCCGACGCAGCAAGACGAGTTGTTCGGCTATGTGCTGCACCCCATCGATCTTGCCACCAACAAAGCATCAGCGGCGGCGGATCGGCGTGTGCCGCGCGATGTGGTTGACCTTGTTACCATTCACGAAAGCGTTTTGCCCCTGGGAGCCGTTGTCGCCGCTGCCGTCGGGAAATTTCC
>JBOHMK010000079.1:0-8968 GCA_050730115.1 Acetobacteraceae bacterium | reverse complement strand
CTCCAGGCGCCGCGCCAATTCGTCGAGGAAGGCGCGGCGGTTGAGGAGGCCGGTCAATGGGTCGGTCTGCGCCTGCCGCGACATTTCACTTTGCGCTGCGACGCGCTCGAGCAGGACGCGGACGATGCCTCCGGCCGCGAGCGCCAACTGGTGATCGTCGGCGTCCCACGGGCGTGCGCCCGGCGTGCGCCAGAGGGCGAAGCCGGTGCGGCCGGCCGCTCTGGTTGCCGCCAGGATCGCCATCACGTTCCATCCGTCCGGGGTGGTGCCGAGGGCGGGGCGGCGGCCGGCACCGGCCAGTATCGACGCCGCGACCGGCACCACCTCCGCCGTCCCGCCGCCGGCCTGGTTCAGCACGACGACGTCCTGAGCGCTGGCGCCGTCGGCCTCTGCCTTGAGATCGAGCACCGCGATCCCTTCGGCGCCCATCGCGAGCATCAGCGATTCCAGCACCGTCTGCATCATCTGTGGGGCCAGCACCTCGCGACGCATTTCCCAGAGGATGTGATCGAGCAACGCGCCCCGGCGGAGTGCCGCCGCCGAAGTCTGCTCCTTGCCATCCTGCTCGGTGACGTCGGTAGCGACTCCGCGGGCGCCCACGATCCGGCCGGTGGCGTCGATCAGCGGGGCGGTCGAGAACGCGAGACAGGCGAGACTGCCGTCGGCGCGGCGCACCCAGGCGCGGCGCATGCGGTGCGATGCGATCGGGCAGAACGGGTTGAAATTCTCGGCCGGCCGGTCTGCCGCCAGAACCAGCTCGGCCGCCTGGCCAAGCAACGTGGCCGCCGGCCAGCCGAGGACGATGTCGGGAGTGAGAAACGAGAAGCGCGCGCACTCGTCGATCTCGAATGCGAGATCGGCGGCGAGGTGCAGAAGGTCGCGCCAGCGTTGGCGGCTGTCGAGCAGCGCATCGCAAAGCGGATCGGCTTCAGCGGCGCGGGAGCGCCCTCTCCCACCCAGGCCGGTTGCCTCGGTTTCCGCCATCGGTTCGACTCCATGGGCGGAGGATCTGAACACAATCGGGTAAAGATGCCGTTATCGTTTGCGTATCGAGGCGCCCTGGCGTGCGGCGGGGCCGCGTTGACAGGGGGCGCCGGGGCCACGCATGGTCGGCCGCCGCCCAACACCTTGGCCGCTCGTGCTTCGCCTGCGGCCCGTTCTCGAGCCGGGCGACGGGAGTAGGAAGACGATGCAGGAGGGGACGCTCCGCGCCGCGATCGAGGCGCTCTGGGAAATCCGTGACCGCATCCCGGCCGAAGATGCCGGGCAGGCGCGCGCGGCGGTGGGCACGGCGCTCGATGGCCTCGATCGTGGCGAACTACGCGTCGCAACACCTGGCCCGAACGGCTGGGTGGTCAATGAGTGGCTGAAAAAGGCGGTGCTTCTCTCCTTCCGGCTGAGCGATTCCGCTCCGCTCGCCGGTGCCGGCGGCGCTCCCGTGTTTGACAAGGTGCCGATGAAATTCGCCGGCTGGAGCGCCAACCGGTTCGCCGCCGCCGGTTTCCGCGCCGTCCCGGGTGCGGTTGTCCGGCATTCCGCCTACGTTGCGCCAGGCGTGGTGCTGATGCCCTGCTTCGTCAATGTCGGCGCCCATGTCGGCCGCGGCACGATGATCGACACCTGGGCGACCGTCGGCAGTTGCGCGCAGGTCGGGGCCAACTGTCATATCAGCGGCGGAGTTGGCATCGGCGGGGTGCTGGAGCCGCTGCAGGCAAGCCCCGTCATTATCGAGGACGATTGCTTTATCGGTGCGCGCTCGGAGGTCGCCGAGGGTGTCGTGGTGGAGCGGGGTAGCGTGTTGGCGATGGGCGTCTTCGTCGGCGCGTCGACGCGCGTGATCGACCGGGAGAGTGGCGAGACATTTCTCGGCCGAATCCCTGCCTTCTCGGTGGTGGTGCCGGGCAGCCTGCCCGGCCGGCCGCTCCGCGATGGCACGCCCGGGCCGCATCTCTCCTGCGCGGTGATCGTCAAGCGGGTCGATGCGCGAACCCGCGCGAAGACATCGATCAACGAGCTTCTGCGCGCGTGAACGAGGTTGATCCGCTTGCTCTCGCCCGCGCGCTGATCCGCTGTCCATCGGTCACCCCCGAGGATGCGGGGGCGCAGGATGTGCTCGCCCGGGCGCTCGAAGGTCTCGGTTTCCGGGTTCAGGCCCTTCGCTTCGGCGAGGTGCACAACCTCTATGCGCGGCTTGGCGATTCTCCGCCGCTCTTCTGCTTTGCCGGCCACACCGACGTGGTGCCGCCGGGCGATGCCAACTGGAGCGTCGATCCGTTCGGCGCGGAGATCCGCGATGGCCGTCTGTTCGGGCGCGGTGCCTGCGACATGAAAGGCGCGATCGCCGCCTTCGTCGGCGCCGCCGCGACGCATGTTGCGGCCGGCACGAACAAAGGCTCGATATCGCTGCTGATCACCGGGGACGAAGAGGGTGCGGCGACCTCGGGTACCGTCAAGGTGCTGGAGTGGATGCGGGCGGAAGGAGAACAACCCGATTTCTGCCTGGTCGGCGAGCCGACCAACCCGGCCCGGCTCGGCGAGATGATCAAGATCGGCCGGCGCGGCAGCCTGAATGCCACCATCAGCGTGCACGGCAGACAGGGCCACGTGGCCTATCCGGGGCTCGCGGATAATCCGATCCACCGGCTTATCGGTGCGCTCGCCGCGCTGATTGCCACCCCCCTCGATGCCGGCAGCGCCTGGTTCCAGCCGTCCAGCCTGCAGATCACCAGCATCGACGTCGGCAACCGGGCGAGCAATGTCATCCCCGCGGTTGCCCGCGCGGCTCTCAATATCCGCTTCAATGATCTGCATCGCGGCGCAGATCTCGCTCACTGGCTCAGTTCGGTGCTGGCGCAGCATGCCGATCAGGTGGCGATCGAGACTGCGATCAGCGGCGAAGCGTTCCGCACACTACCCGGACCGGCGCTGACGAAGCTTGCCGCCGCGATCGAACGAGCCAGCGGGATCAGACCGCGGTTCGATACTTCCGGCGGCACCTCCGATGCCCGGTTCATCGCTGGCTACTGCCCCGTTGCCGAATTCGGCCTGGTCGGGGCCAGCATGCATCAGGCGGATGAGTACGTTCCCATTTCAGAACTGATTGCGCTGGCGGCGATCTACCGCACCATCCTCGGCGCCTTCCTCGGATGAGCGGCTTGAGGCCACGCCAGCAACCGCCGGCGATTCTCACCGGCCTCACCCTGCTGGCGCGTGGCCGGCCGGAAGGGTTGGTTCATTTCGGCAATTCGGCACAGCATTTCCTCGCAAGTCTGGCACCTCTGGTGGCGTTCCCGCTGGTCGGCGGCTTCCTGCTCGTGATCGGTGGCCGGCCGGCCGGCGGCATCGTGAGCTTCCTCGAGGCGATCGCCGTGTTGCTGGCGCAACCCGTGATTTCGGAGGCGCTGGCCCGGCGATGGGGGAGGGAGGAGCTTTGGCTGCGCTATGCGACCGCCTTCAACTGGTGCCAGTGGCTGATGCCGGCGCTGGCGCTGGCGCTGGTGGTTGTCGGCGGGATGCTGCTGAGCCTTGGCCTGCCGCCCGGATGGACAGCACCGCTGTTGCTGGCGGGCCTGGTCTGCTACGCCTTGTGGTTGCAATGGTTCCTGGCGAGGCACGGTCTCGAGCTCGGTGGGATGCGCGCCGCCGGGCTGGTGCTGCTGGTGAACCTTGGAACCGCGATCCTGGTGCTATTTCCGCGCTTCATCGCCGTCCTCGCCTGAGCGGGCGAAGGGGTCGGACGGGTAGCGCACCGCGATCAGCGTGAGCCCGGCGGCTGGTGCCGTCGGGCCGGCGAGCCTGCGGTCGGCGGCAGCGAGGATCGTGGCGATCTGCTCCGGCGGCCATTTGCCTTCGCCCACGAGCCTGAGCGAGCCGGCGAAGTTGCGCACCTGGTGATAGAGAAAGCTCTTGGCGGTGGCGGTGATCTCGATCCGCTCTCCGGCGCGCCGGACAGAGAGGGAATCGAGGGTGCGGAGCGCGCTCTTTGCCTGGCAGCCGGCGGCGCGAAATGACGTGAAGTCGTGCCGGCCGACGAGATGGCGAGCCGCCTCCGCCATCGCCGCGGCGTCGAGCCGCCGGGGCACGTGCCAGACACGGCCGGCGCAAAGCGCGGGCGGAGCGGTCCGGTTCAGAATGACATAGCGGTAGATGCGGAGCAGCGCGGAGAAGCGTGGGCTCCAGCCGGGCGGCGCCGGGACGGTGTCGAGCACCGAGACCGGATGCGGCCGGAGGTGATAGTTGAGCGCCGCCCCGAGATTCTCGGCGGGGAATGAGGCCCCGAGAACAAGGGAAACCACTTGGCCGGCAGCATGGACACCGGCGTCCGTCCGGCCCGCCACCGTGGTCGCGACCTTTCCGCGCTTGAGGCGGAGGGCCGCTTCCTCGAGCACTTGCTGAACCGAAATTCCGCCCACCTGGCGCTGCCAGCCGCGGAAGGGAGCGCCGTCATACTCGATCAGCAGGGCATAGTCGGGCATCAGCCGAGCCGGGTGCCGGGGGCGAAGCGGCGGCCATTGAGAAACGCCCGGCCCGACATTGCCGGCTTGCCGGCCGGCTGCACGGAAATGAGGCGGAGCGCACCTGACCCGCAGGCGACTTTGAATGTGGCATCGAGCAGTCTGCCGGGCGGCCCCTCGCCCGCCAGTTCTTGCACCTCCAGAATTTTCAGCCGCATGCCTTCAATTTCGCAAAAGCTGCCGGGCCAGGGGTCGAATGCCCGCACCTGGCGCGCGAGGGCCGCGGCAGATGCGTCCCAGGCGAGCCTGCCGTCGGCACGCGAGAGCCTGGGGGCGTAGGTGACACCATCGGTGGGTTGTGGGCGCGGCTCGGGATTTTCCGCCAGCGCCCGGACGATCAGCGCTGCGCCGAGGCGGCCGAGCGCGGTGGTCAGGGTGTCGGCGGTGGCCGTGGGCGGAATCGGGATCGCCTCCTGGAGCAGGATCGGACCGGTATCGAGCCCGGCATCCATCTGCATGATGCTGATGCCGGTCATGGCATCGCCGGCGCGGATTGCCGCCGCAACGGGGGCAGCGCCGCGCCAGCGCGGCAAGAGACTCGCGTGGATGTTGAGCGCGCCCCGGTTCGGGGCGGAAAGCATCTCGGGGGGGAGGATGAGGCCGTACGCGGCGATGACTGCGGCATCGAGGCCGAGTGCTGCGAAACGCGCCCATTCCTCTCTATTCGCCCTGAGGCGCTCGGGAGTAGCGAGCGGAAGCTCCAGCGCCAGAGCGCGGCTCGCGACCGGCGCAGCGTGCGACCGTCCGCCCCTTCCAGCCGGCCGCGGTGGCTGCGTGTAGACGACCGCGATCTCGTGGCCTGCCGTGAGCAGGGCTGCAAGCGCGGGGATGGCGAATTCGGGGCTGCCCATGAAGGCCAGCCTCATGCCGGCTGAGATTCCTGCTGGCGGCGTTCCTTGGCCAAGCGGCGGAGGATGATGTTGCGCTTCAGCGCCGAAATGTGATCGATGAAGAGCACGCCGTTCAGATGGTCGATCTCGTGCTGCAGGCAGACGGCGAGCAACCCGTCAGCATCGATCCTGTGCGCCTCACCATCGGCGCTCAGGTAGGCAACAGTGACCCGGGCCGGGCGGCTGACCTCGGCATACTGCCCGGGCAGTGAAAGGCAACCCTCTTCGCGAGTGGCAAGCTCGCTCGAGGCGGAAAGGACCTTCGGGTTGATCAGGACCAGCGGCGCCGGCTTCTCGTCCGGCATCAGGTCGATCACCGTCACGGCGAGGCTGACGCCGACCTGCGGCGCCGCCAGGCCGATGCCCGGGGCGTGGTACATGGTCGCGAACAGGTCCGGAATGAGCGCCTCGAGCTTCGGCCGGTCTCCCGACCCGACCTGGCGCGATTTCGTCTTCAGGATGCGTGCCGGGGCCAGGATGATCGGCCGGACGCGGCCGTTTGCTCCGCTCTCCATGCCGGCGATGTAGCGGCGGCCCCGGCAGCGATCAATCCGCGACCCTTGCAAGCCCGGCCGCCGGTGCCAACATTTCGGCTGTCGGGGTGCCGAGAAGGGCCCCGGCGGACGCTTCGCTCGGAAGAGGAGGCTTGGAAAAGATGGCAACCCGACTGTTCGGCTCGCCTTTATTCCTTGGATTCGACCATCTCGAGCAGATGCTCGAACGGGCGTCGAAGACGGCGAGTGACGGCTATCCACCTTACAATATCGAGCAGACCGCGCCGAACGCACTCCGGATTACGCTCGCCGTTGCCGGCTTCACGATGGACGAGCTGCAGATTACCGAGGAGGAGAACCAGCTCGTCATCCGCGGGCGGCAATCCGAGGATACCGGAGGCCGGGTGTTCCTGCATCGTGGCATCGCGGCGCGGCAGTTTCAGCGCGCGTTCGTGCTGGCGGAAGGGATCACCGTGAAGGGCGCCTGGCTCGATAACGGACTCCTGAATATCGACCTCGTACGGCCGGAGGCCGAGACGCGGATCCGGACGATCCGCATCGAGAAGAAGGCCGCCAATGGGCAGGCCGGCGTGCTCGAAGAGGCGCCCGGTCGCGGCTGAGGAGAACCACCGATGGACATGAGCAGCAGCAACGAGACGGAAACAGGGGGTGGTGCGGCAGTGCTGAGCCTCGACATCCGCCACCTTTCCGAGGGGCAATTGGCCGTCCTCGGCATGGCCGAGCTTGCCTATGTCAAGGCGGTCGTGATCAACGGCGCGGTGGCGTTCGCGATCCATGCCGCCGACGGCACGCCGATGGGCGTGGCGGCCGACGAGAAGGTAGCGATGGCGGCGATTCGCCAGCACGACATGGAGCCGGCCCTGGTTCATTAGTTTTCGTCCGGCGGCGATCGCACCTTCAGCTTGGGCGGTCATTCCGCGACCATGATCCCGTGACCACAATTTCGTCGGGGGCCGGGCAGCTTCCGGAGATTCGCAGCGACTGTGTGACAACAACCGGAAGAGCGGTGATCGGCGGATGGTGTCATTCCAGCCTTATGAGAGTTCCTTGGCACTGAGGAAGGTGTCGTTGTTGTACTGCTGCGCAAAGAACTTCCATTTGGCGTCCTTCCCGCGCACGCCCAACACCGTTGCCTTGCCGCCATCGTAGTAGAGCCGCACGCCGTCACTCGGCAGCGGCATAAACTGCGGCTTCCTTGAGTACTTGCCGATCGAGTAACGTCGCCGGTCTGCTCCTTTCGGAACGGTTGCGAGCGCCTCCGTTTCCAGCTTCTCTCTCGCCTTCGCACCCTTGGCATCGAGGCCGAAGGTTCCGGCGAGGTGGAGCACCGTTGCCTTGGTCATGTCGCCGGTGTGGTACTGAATGGTGAACCGGCAGCCGTCGAGCTGGGATGTCAGGAAAATGCCCGGGCCAGCACCGCTCAGTTCGGCTTGCGAGATGCCGCCGGCGGCAGGATGCTTCCACGGCAGGTACCAGATGCGCATGGAATTCCGAGTTGAATCGTCCGCTCTCATGGCTCGAATAAGGATCGTCTCGGCGGCATATTCGAGGGTGACATCGACCTCTTTGAATTCGTCTTGAATTAATGGTTGGCCCGAACCGAAATTGGTGTAATCGAGGCTCTCGGCATCGACAACGAAGTTGTATTCGGCCAGAGCAGTCTGGGCGTTCTGCTCGAGCTTGATGAGAAAGTCTTCCAAGCTGGCCATGTTTTCCTCCGTTTCGGCGCATCTGCTTACGGACATACGGTCTGCACGGTGATCAGAATCCGACGCGGTCGGCGCCCTTGAGCTTGAGCCTTTCGCGTGCTTCGGCCGGGGTGGCAATTTCGAGGCTCAATTCCTCGAGGATGCGGCGGATCTTGCCGACCTGTTCGGCGTTCGAACGGGCGAATTTCCCGCGCCCGATATAAAGGCTGTCCTCGAGCCCGACGCGGACGTTGCCGCCAAGGATGCCAGCCATGGTGGTGAAGGCCATCTGATGGCGGCCGGCGGCGAGCACCGACCAGATATAGGCATCTCCGAACAGGCGGTCGGCGGTCTCTTTCATGAAGAGAAGATTCTGTGGCTCGGCGCCGATACCGCCCAGGATGCCGAAGATCGTCTGCACGAACAGCGGCGGTTCGACGATCTTGCGATCCAGGCAATAGGCGAGATTATAGAGATGCCCGACGTCGTAGCATTCGTATTCAAACCGTGTTCCGTGCGCGCGGCCGAGGCGTTCGACGATTCCTTCGATGTCGCGGAACGTATTGCGGAAGATGTGATCGTCGGTGCGCGCCAGGTACGGCTGCTCCCACTCGTGCTTCCAGGTTTTCACCCGGTCGCCGGCGCGTGAGATGTTGAAGTTCATGCTGCCCATGTTCAGGCTGCACATCTCCGGCCTGGCAATCAGCGGCGCGGCCAGGCGATCATCCAGGGTCATCGTCAGGCCGCCGCCGGTGGTGATGTTCACCACGGCGTCGGTGCTTTGCTTGATGACCGGCAGAAAGCGCATGAACACCGCCGGATCGGGTGTGGGCGCGCCGGTTTCCGGGTCGCGTGCGTGCAGGTGGATGATCGCCGCGCCGGCTTCCGCGGCCTCGATCGCCGAACGGGCGATCTGGTCCGGGGTGATCGGCAAGTAGTCGGACATGCTGGGCGTGTGGATCGCACCCGTCACGGCGCAACTGATGATGACTTTGTCAGGCATGGCTGTCTCTGCCGCTGGTCGGCGTGCAGTGTGCACCGGCGCGGTGCGATCCGAAAGGCCACGGCCAACGGTGACGTGGTGATTGCGGAGCCACGCAACGGAAAGTCGCCACCTCGTGCGGTTGCACCCTCATCCGGCGTCCTTCGGGCATCGCCCCTCGGGTCGCGGCCCGAGGGCAGGCTCTCTCCGGCAAGCGGGAGCGGCGAACTATGAAACTGCCCGGAACGGTGCGTCCGCGTCGGGGCGGTGTGGTCGCGGCCGGCCGCCGCGGCGCGCGGCCTCCAGGCAGCAGGTCACCGCCTGGTGCAAGGACCCGGCATAGTAGTCGGCGCCGATCGATTCACGCAGGCGTGCGTCC
>JBOHMK010000078.1:0-10544 GCA_050730115.1 Acetobacteraceae bacterium | reverse complement strand
CCCCGCGCCGTCATCGCGAGGAGCAACGCGCGCGACGCGCGCGGCGCGACGTGGCGATCCAGATCCCGCCGGCGCCGCTCTCCAGGCGCGATAGGAGTCGCATCACGGAAACGCTCCAGTAGTTTCTCAACACCTAATTCCCGAGCGAAGCGCCGAGTGCGTCGAGTAGCAATCCAGTGCCATGCTCGCGCGCGCCCGCATCATCGTAGCCATCGAGAAAGGCGCCCTGCTCGGTGATGGTGAGCCGGGTCCGCGAACCTTCGCCGGTGAGCCCGATGGTGGCGAGCGAGACCGAGATCTTGCGCTCGTCGAGGTGCAATTCGTAGCTGTAAATCAGCCGCCGGTTCGGGGTGACGTCGTGATAGAGGGCATCGAAGCTGGAGACCATACCGCCTTTCCAGCGGACCTTGAGGCGCTCCCGACCGTGCACGCGCACATCCATCTGCCGCTCGATCAGCGTCCGCTCGGAACCCACCCCTCCGAACCACTTCGCCTTCGCCTCTTCATCGGTCAACGCCTTCCAGACCTTCGCAACCGGCGCCTCGTAGAGCCGTTCGAGTCGGAAGGTGGCGTGGACGGTGGAACGTTCCTCCGCCTCCACCGCCATCTCGGCAAGCAGCGACGGCAGACGATCGAGGGTCTGTTCCCAACCCTGAGGAGCGCCTTCAACCATCCAGAGCGCAGCCGGATCCTGTAAGCGGTAGGTCTGGACGACTTCCATCCGCGTGCCGCCGGCCTCCTCCGCAAAGCTCGCCCGTGTCTCTGCACTGAAGAGCAGGTGACCTTGCTCGTCGGTGATATCCATCTCGATCGCCAGCCGTGTGCATGGCGCAACTTCAGTAAAGCGGCCGCGGATCCAGTGCCTGACACCATCCGGGGCTTGCATTGCGATCTCGAACGGACCTTCACCGTGGCCCGGCTGCACCTTGGCCTCCGTCACCGTGAAGTCGGCAGGGCAGAACCAGCGCCGGACCTGCCGCGATGACGTCCAGGCTTTGAATACGAGCGCGGGCGGCGCAGCAAAGTGGCGTGAGAGGCGAACTTCGGGCAACTTCGTCGCGGCCCCGGTTTCACTTGTCGCTGGCATCGTTCGTTCCTTCGCTGCTGATTGTTGCGAGATAAACCCCGAGGCGATCGAGGCGATGCTCCCATTCGGTGCGGCGGGCGTTGATCCACTGTTCTGCAAGGCTCAGAGCCGCAGGCTCGATCGCAAAGCTGCGCACCCGCCCGATCTTCTCGGAGCGGACCAGGCCAGCACCCTCCAGCACCTGGAGATGCTGGAGCACCGCGGGCAGAGACATCGGCAGGGGCCGCGCCAATTCGCTCGCCGAGGCCGGCCCGCCGCTCAGGCGCTGCACCATGGCGCGCCGCGCAGGGTCGGAAAGGGCATGGAACAGGCGATCGAGACTGGCCGGTCGATCAAGGCCGGGTGATTGGTTAAGCATCTGCTTAACCATATCGCGGCGCGATTAGTTTAGCAAGTGCCTTAGTGTTCGGCCGCCAGATCGCCGGCGCGGCCGGCTGCGAGGCACCAGAAATCGCCTTCGCGCCGGGCACTCCCGTCCTGCTCGAGCTTGATGAGATGGCCGAGGAGATTGCGCTCAGCGGCGATCGCGAGCCGCGGGCTGATGCCGCGATAGATGATCGCCGCGAGGTCCGCGACACTGACCGGCGTCGGTTTCAGGGCGGCGAGGATCGCCTGCTCGCGCTGCACGCGATGCGCGATCAGCGCCCGGATGTAGGCTGCCGGACGGCCGAGCGGCGGGCCGTGGCCGGGCAGCAGCCAGCGATCGTCGCGCGACACCAGACGGCGCAGATTGGCGATGTAGGCCGTCATGTCCCCGCTCGGCGGGGCGACCACGCTGGTTGACCAGGTCATCACGTGATCGCCGGAAAAGAGGCTGCCGCCTGCTCTCGCGAAGCAGAGATGATCAGGCGCGTGGCCGGGCGTATGCAGCACGGTGAGCCCCGCCACTTCGGAACCTTCGTCGAGCGGATGATCGATCGCGAGGTCCGGCTGCAGGCTCGGCCGGAAGCCGAACACGGGCGCGCCGCTCGCCGCCTTCAGTGCCGCCGTGGCGCCGACGTGATCGCGATGCCCGTGCGAGAGCAGGATGCGGCGAATACCCCCGCCGGCGGCGGCGAGCACGGCGGCCACGTGCGCGGGGTCGTCCGGTGGCCCGGGATCGAGGACGCTGATGCCGTCCTCCGCTTCGATCAGGTAGGTGTTGGTCCCAAAGTAGGTCATCGGTCCCGGGTTGTTCGCGACCACCCTCCAGACACCGGGAATGACCGGCAGCGGAACGCCGCGCGCGGGCTCCGGCTCCGTCATGAACCTGGCTCCGGCGAGCGCGCGCGAGTGTTCGCGGGACGTGGCGGTATCTGGCCGCGGAGCGGGCGTTCCGGACATTCAGGCCACCTCTGCCCCAGTGGATCGCACTCCAGTGGACCGCGCTTCAGTAGGCCGGGCCTCAGTGGACCGTGTCTCTGGGGGCCGCTCCGCCGCCGGCCGTTCGCCCTCAGCGAACCAGGCCATCGCCGCATCCACCCCGCCCGGATTGTGCGGCACCGCGTTGATGCCAAGGCTCATTTCAACGGCGCCGAGCGCACCGAGGACCATCGGCTCGTTGAGATCGCCGAGATGGCCGATGCGAACCACCTTGCCGCGAAGCGTGCCGAGGCCGCAACCAAGGGCGACGTTGAAGCGGCGGCGCGTGGTCTCACGGATGGCCTCCGCGTCCTGCCCGTCGGGCATTCGGATCGCGGTGACGGAATCCGAGACCCGTGCCGGATCGGTGCAGTAAAGCTCGGGGCCGGCATTGCCGCTCCAGTGGCGGACCGCGCGGCGCACCCCCTCGCCCAGCCGATGGTGTCGCGCGAACACCGCCGTCAGCCCCTCTTCCTCGATCCGGCGAAGCGATTCTCTGAGCCCGAAGAAGAGCGCCACCGGCAGCGTGCCGGAGAAGCTTTTCTGGCGGCGGCCGAGCATCTCGGTCCAGTCGAAATAGCAGCGCGCCATGCCGGCGGTTTTCGCGTGCACTGCCATCGCCTTCTCGCTCACCGCCGTGAAGCTCATCCCGGTCGGCAACATCAGGCCCTTCTGACTGCCGCCGACCAGCGCATCGATACCCCACGCCTCCATCGCGCATGCCATCGAGCCGAACGAAGAGATAGTATCGGCAAACAACAATGCCGGATGCCCGGTCTCCTCGAGCAGCGGATGCGCCTCTTCGAGCGGCAGACGCACGCCGGTCGAGGTCTCGTTATGCACGATGCAGAGTGCGCGATACGGGTTCCTGCTCTTGCTGTCGGCGGCGAGCATGCGCCGTAATCCGCCGAAATCGGCGCCGCGCCGCCAGTCGGCGCTCAGCGTCTCGACCACGAGGCCGAATTTCCGTGCCATCTTGGTCCAGTCTTCCGAGAAATAGCCGGATTCGACCATCAGGATGCGATCGCCGGGAGTACAGAGATTGGCGAACGTTGCTTCCCAGGCACCGTGCCCGGAGGCGGTGTAAAGGAATACGTGCTGGCTGGTCCCGAGCAGCCGCTTCAGGCCGGCAACGCACCCTTCGTAAAGCTCCAGAAAATCCGCATCATTGAAATCGACGGTGGCATGGGCGATCGCAGCGAGCACGCTGTCGGGAATATTGGTCGGGCCGGGCCCGAAGAAGAAGTTGCGGCCACGCGGCGGTTGCTTCACGAATGTCTCCTTACGGCCCAAGGTCGGAGCGCCACTATTCACTCGATGGCCGCCCCGATTGCCATATTGCGGCTCATGGCGCCATTGTCGGCGATCCGTCCGGCAGTACCGCGAGCGGGCGCACGAGGCAAGCTGCCCGCAATGGCCGCTGCCGACGCCAGCTGCGCGCGCCAGCGCCGATGACCAGGAGGATCGAGATGGATATCAAGCACAGCGGGTCCCAGCCTTCGGCCAAGGGCCCGGCGGAATATTTCACCGGCAACGTGCGGCTCGACGCCAGGTTCAGCGGCAGTGGCAAATTGAGCGGCGTGACCGTCACCTTCGAGCCGGGTGCCCGCACCGCTTGGCACACGCATCCGCTCGGCCAGACGCTACTCGTCACTGCCGGTCTCGGCCGAGCGCAGCGGCAAGGCGGCGCGGTCGAGACGATCCGTCCCGGCGACATCGTCTGGTTCGCGCCGGGCGAGCAGCACTGGCATGGAGCCGCCGCCGATTGCGCAATGACGCACATCGCCATTGCGGAAATGCAGGCCGGCTCGGTGATCACCTGGATGGAGCAGGTGACCGACGCCGAATACTCGGGCCAGCCGCGGTGACGGCCAAGCGAGCGCGTACGCGTCGGCGTTCACTTGGACCCGCCGCTTTCCGGATTGCAATGGCTGACCATCCTGATCGGCCGCGCTACCCAGGTGCACCACGAGAGAAGTCGGGCCACGCTTCCATGCCCGGATCAATGGCCGGCCCGTAAGCCGGCCCCGCCATGAGCTTGCTTGCCGTCGAAGGCGTTTCCTTCAGTCTCGCCGGCCGAACGCTCCTCGATCATGTGACGTTCACGCTCGATGCTGGCCGCAAGGTCGGGCTCGTCGGTAGCAACGGTGTCGGCAAGACCACCCTGATCCGGCTGATCTCGGGCGAGATCCCGCCCGACGGCGGCACCATCCGCCTCGCCCACCGCGCCCGCATGGGCGGCGTCGCGCAAGCCGCGCCTGCCGGCAGCATCACACCGATCGAGGTCGTGCTCGCCGCCGATACCGAACGCCGGGCGCTGCTCGAACGGGCGGGCACGGCACCCGCCAACGAACTGGCCGCGATTCACGAACGGCTGACGGTGATCGCCGCCGATTCTGCGCCGGCGCGCGCGGCGGCGATCCTCGATGGTCTCGGCTTCGACGAGCCCGCGCAGCACCGGCCGATGTACGGGTTCTCCGGCGGCTGGCGCATGCGCGTTGCCCTCGCCGCCGCCCTCTTCTCCGCTCCGGATCTCCTGCTGCTCGACGAGCCGACCAACCATCTCGATCTCGAAGCAACGATCTGGCTCGAATCCTGGCTCGCTCGTTTTCCCGGTGCGGTGCTGCTGGTCTCGCACGAGCGCGACCTGCTCGACCAGGCCGTCGATGCCATCGCTCATCTCGATCGGGGCACGATCACCGTCACACCCGGCGGCTTCACCGAATTCATTCGCATCCGGACCGAGCATCTCGAGCAGCAGAGTCGGGAGGCCCGGAACATCGCCGCCCGCCGCGCCCACATGGAGGCATTCATCGACCGCTTTCGCTATCAGGCGAGCAAAGCGCGCCAGGCGCAGTCGCGTCTCAAGGCGCTGGCGAGACTGCCCGCGATCGAGGCGATCGTCGAACCTGCGCCCACTCATTTCGCGTTGCCGGAGCCGCGGCCAATCGCGCCGCCGCTGTTGTCGTTCGACAGGGTTTCGCTCGGTTATGACGGACGCGCCGTGCTTTCCGGCGTATCGCTCCGTATCGACATGGAAGACCGGATCGCGCTGCTCGGCGCCAACGGCAACGGCAAATCCACTCTCGCCAAGGGACTTGCCGGCCGGCTCGCGCCCCTCGCCGGCCGCGCGCATCGTGCGCCGGGGCTTGGCGTCGGATATTTCGCACAAATCCAGGAGGAGGAACTCGATCCTGCGGCCAGCGCGCTCGAACATCTGGCCAAAGCGCTGCCGAAGGCGACCATGACCGCGCTCCGTGCGCAGGGCGCCCGCTTCGGGCTCGACGCCGCGCGGATCGAAACCACGGTCGCAGCACTCTCCGGCGGCGAGCGGGCGCGCCTTCTGCTCGCGCTCGCGACGCGTGCGGCACCGCAAATTCTGATCCTCGATGAACCGACGAATCATCTCGATATCGACGCCCGCGAGGCGCTGATCCGCGCGCTCGTCGACTTCCCGGGCGCGCTCGTGCTGATCACACACGATACCCATCTGATCTCTCTGATCGCCGATCGCCTGCTGCTGGTCGCCGGCGG
This sequence comes from Acetobacteraceae bacterium, assembly GCA_050730115.1. GTDB lineage: Bacteria > Pseudomonadota > Alphaproteobacteria > Acetobacterales > Acetobacteraceae > JAKAWQ01. Next base: position 4,582 of record JBOHMK010000078.1, on the reverse strand, counting down.
GCGCGTCGCACCGTTCGAGGGCGACCTCGATGCCTACCGGAGCTTTGCTACCCGGAAGTCCCAACCGGCGCCTCAGCGGGCCCAAACGGAGCCGAGGAACGTTCCAGCCAGAGAGGCGAAGCGTCGCGCCCGGGCCGGGATTCGCGAGGCGGCGAGGCCGTTGCGGCAGAAGGCGAACGCGGCAGAGCAGGCGCTCGATCGCCTGGCGCTGGAGCGACGCACGATCGAGACGAGCCTCGGCGACCCAAGCCTGCCAGCACGCCTCGATCGGCAGGAACTCATCAGGCTGCATCGGCGCCTGGCGGCGATCCGGCACCAGACCGAGGCGGTCGAGGCCGAATGGCTCGAGGCACTTTCGGAACTGGAAGAGCCCGGTCGCGCCGGCTCAGAATGAGCCGACCAGGGAACCCAGCACCACCACCGTAATCAGCGCCAGGATCGGACCGAGAATCACGGTCATCACCATCGTGCCGTAGGATTTGCCATGGCTCACGCCGCAGACGCTGAGCAAGGCGACGACCGCGCCGTTGTGCGGCAGCGCGTCCAGGGTACCCGACGCCATCACCGCCACGCGATGCAAGAGGCCGGGGCTGATGCCGTGCAGCTCTGCGAGATGCATATAGGTCGGGCCGAGGGCATCGAGCGCGATCGTCATGCCGCCGGATGCCGAACCGGTCAGGGCGGCGAGCAGGTTGACCGAAACCGCGAGCGAAACCAGCGGGCCGCCGCCGATGCCGAGCACCCACTTGGTGACCACGGCGAACGCCGGCAACGCCGCGACGACACTGCCGAAGCCGACCAGGCTCGCGATGCCGATCAGCGGCAGCACAGAGGCATTGGCGCCGGCATCGACGCTCGCCCGCACGTTCCTGAGCCGCCCGAAATTGAGCGCGACGACGGTGATGATCCCGGCAAAGAGCGCGATCAGAACCGACCAGACACCGCCGATCGCGGCGAGCGAGGTGCCGCCGAATTCCGGCTCGGCGAGGAAGGCAGCCTCCATGTGTGGCAGCACCGCGAAACTGATCACGAGGTTCGCGACCAGCACGACGCCGAGCGGCAGTGCCGCGAGTGCGAACGGCGGCACGCCCCGGCTGGGCTCGCCCCGATTGATCTCGGCCGGATCGAACTCGCGGGTCGCGGTGGTGCGTTCGCGCAGCAACGGATCGCCGGCCACGGTGTCGACCGCGATCCTCTCTGCGAGTTCATATCCCTCGCCCGCCGCGCGGGCGTCCGCCTCGGCGCGAGCCAGCCACCAGAGGCCGAAGCCGAGCATGATGATGCTGGCAATGATCCCGAGCCCGGGGGCCGCAAAGGGCGTGGTCCCGAAGAACGGCATCGGAATCGCGTTTTGTAACGCCGGTGAGCCGGGCAGCGCCGACATCGTGAAGGTGAAGGTGCCAAGGCCGATCGCCGCCGGCATCAGCCGGCGCGGAATGTTAGCCTCCCGGAACAGCGGCTGCGCCATCGGTGCGATCACGAAAAACGCCACCATCAGGCTCACGCCACCATAGGTGACGACCGCGCTGATGATGACCACGGCCAGTATCGCTCGCTGCGCGCCGAGCCGTTCGCTCAGAAACCGCGCCACCGCCTTGACCGAGCCGCTGTCCTCCATCAGCTTGCCGAAAATGGCGCCGAGCAGGAACAGCGGAAAGAACTGGGCAACGAAGTGGCCCGCGCCGATCATGAAAGTCTGGGTCCAGTGGGCGAGCAGCGGCTCGCGGTTGGCGAGTGCCGCAATCAGCGCCGCGCCCGGCGCCAGGATCAGGATAGTCCAGCCGCGAAATACCAGGCCGACCAGGAAGATGAGCCCGGCCAGGATCCCGACCAGGCCGATCGTCTCAGACATCGGCGAGAAGCTTGTTCATATCGACGGTCGAATTCTTGCCGATGGACGCGCCGTGGGCGGCGAGAAATTCGCCGGCGGCGCGCCTTCCCTCATCCCGGAGCATGGTGAGAAACGGCCATTCCGCGTTCAGCTTCGAGGAGTGGCCGAGGTCAACCATGATCTCGCTTCGGATCATGTGCACGCGCATCCTGGCCCAGCGTGCGCCCTCGCTGTGGCCGGGATCGACCACTTGGCGGAGCAGCGCGATCATGCGCAGTTCCTTCAGCGTTGCGGCATTGAAGGAAATCTCGTTCAGGCGGTTGAGGATCTCGCCGGCGGAACGCGGCGTGCCGGGCCGCTCGATCGGATTGATCGGCACCAGGATCGTGTCGTCCGAATCGGTCTCGCGCACCAGCGGCGTCATCGTCGGGTTACCGGCATAGCCGCCATCCCAGTACGCTTCGCCATCGATCTCGACCGCCTGGAACATCGTCGGCAGGCAGGCCGACGCCAGCAGCACCTCGGGCGTCAGATCCGCATTGCGGAACACGCGGCCACGGCCGGTACGGACGTTGGTCGCGGTGATGAAAAGCAGGATCGACGAGGTCGCAAGCCGGCGGAAATCGATGCTCTTGCTCAGGATCTCGGCCAGCGGATTGAAGCCGAACGGATTGATTTCATACGGCGAGAACAACCGGCTCATGATGTCCATGCCGATGAAAACCGGCGAAGAATCGAGTGACCAGCGCCCCAGCATGACGTCGATGGGTCCGCGCCTGAGCGGGCTCAGCGCGGCCGCCTCCGAGGTCAGGCGCCAGAATTTCTCGAGCTTTTCGCGCGCCGTCTCCGCACCACCCTCGGTGTATCCATCCGCCAGCACGGCCGCGTTCATCGCCCCCGCCGAAGTGCCGGAAATCCCCTCGATCCGCAGCCAGGTTTCTTCCAGCAGCCGGTCCAGGACCCCCCAGGTGAAGGCACCATGGGCGCCGCCGCCTTGCAGCGCGAGATCGATCGGGACTTCCGTCTGTTCCGCCCGCGCTGTTGCCGCCCCGCCGGCAGGAGCCGCGTTCGGAACCGAGCGCCCGGAAGTGGATGGTGAAGCCCGGGACGGTCGGCGCGTCATGCCGGGACGCCCGAATTGCGCACTGTTCGTGCCGCTTCCGCACCTCGGGGGGAATGCGCCGCCGGCAGCAATTCGCTCAACAGCGGCCGTATCCTGCATGCCATGAAAGCTATCATCGATATGTTCTGAACCCTGCGATTTCCCGGAGTAGAGGTCGCGCCTGAGCGCGATGACCGGAGGCGGATCGACCGGAAGTCTCTATCGCGCGATGGAACAAATAAATAGAGCGAGGTGGGAGAGTGCAAGCGATCCCGGCTCATTTTAGCACGCGGACCGGGCATTGTCGAGATCGCACCGCGATTGCGTTTCAGTGGATCATGGAACCCCCGGCATCCCTCGCGGCCAGGATGCCGTCACTGATAGGCCGCGGATGCCTCGCGTACTCGCGCTGCCCCGGCGTGAGCTCTGAGCGAAAAGCCAAGCAGCAACCGGGCCTTGAGGCCAGAAAGATACCCGGCCGGAATAAGATGGCGCGGCAAGAGGTCGATCTCCGAACCCGGGTATCCGTAGGTGCGCGTGAACACCGGCCCGGTCATCGCGCGCGTCGCCAGCACCACGGGGATCCTGAGTGCGATTTCGCCGAGCAGCGGCGCGGTCGGCGGTAGCCAGTGCCGCCAGCACACGCTTGCCGAACGGCGCTTCGATCGCCCGCTCGCCGCTGATCGGGTTCACCCCGCCACCCGCAAGCGTCGGGCCCATCACCGCCAGATCCTTGGCAGTGACGTTGAGCGAGCACCGCCTTGTATAGATGTCGGTCGCTTCGAGCGCATCGAGATACATCCGCCCGTACCCCTCGAGCAGCTTGGCGACGCCGCGATTGCGGAGGTTGGTCGCTGCTTCCGAACGGTACACTCCCGCATCGAGGGTGAGCGCTCGGCCGGCGAAGCGGGAGAGTCCCTCATCGAGGAACGCCCATTTGGCGTCCGCCGACGCCCCGGGCGCCAGGCTCGTGGTTGCGATCACGCCGGCGTTGACCATCGGGTTCATGGTCCGGCTCGCATTCAGCTCGACCGCCATCACCGAATTGAACGAAAGCGCGGTCGCGTTCACGCCGATCCTTTCGCGCGCCGCCTCAGCGCCGATCGCATGCGCGACCAGGGCGAACACGAACGGCTTGGAGATGCTCTGGATGGAGAACGCATGCCCGGCATCGCCGGCCGAATGAAGAGCGCCGTTAACTCCCGCGACGCAGATCCCGAACAGGCTCGGGGCCGCCCGGGCAAGCGCCGGGATATAGTCCGCGACCGTTCCTTCATCCACCGTTCCGAGCCGCGCGTACGCCTCCGCGACCAGCGAACGCGCGAGTTCAGGGGCCGGCAGGTGTCCGGTCGAGACATAGGGAGGGCCGGCCGTCTGCTCCGTCTCGCGCCCTGTTCGCATCTGCCCTTTGCACCCCAGGACCATCCTTGGCGAAAGCCGCCCGGCCCACTGGAGCGCGATGACCGGAGGTGGATCGACCGCAGGTCTCTCTCGCGCGATGAAACAGATAGATAGAGCGGGGGTGGGAGAGCGCAGGCAATCCCACCCCGCTCTAAAAAGAAACAGCCCGTCACTCAGCCGTCATCGCGAGGCGCAGAGCGCCGTGGCGATCCAGAGAGGCCGCTCCGTGCCTGACGGCTGGATCGCCA
>JBOHMK010000077.1:0-2382 GCA_050730115.1 Acetobacteraceae bacterium | reverse complement strand
CAGTGCGATAACAGCACGGAAACGGTCAGGGCGCAGGAGCGCCGTTTGCCATGCTATCGTGGCTCCAACGTCGTGGCCGACGATCACCGCCTGCCGGGCACCCAACGCGTCGACGAGATCCACGATGTCGCCGATGTCATCGAGAATCGTATACTTCTCCACCGCCGCCGGACGGTCGCTTCGCCCATAGCCGCGCAGGTCCGGCGCCACCGCACGGAACCCGGCCTTCGCCAGTGCCGGGAGCTGATGCCGCCAGGAATACCAGCATTCGGGAAAGCCGTGGCAGAGGATGATGAGCGGACCTTTACCCTGCTCGGCCACGTGCAAGCGGATGCCGTTCGTATCGATCATGCGATGCGTCACCTCGGGCATCGCCGAATCCACCCAGGATGTCGGCTCAGGGCCAGCTCCGCGGGATTGGGCCGCAGCGGCCATAGGCGACCCCACGAAAGCAGCACCGACGGTGACCGCGCCCACCGCCCAGAGCATGTCGCGTCGGGACAACGTCGCGTCTCGCTTTGCGCTGCTCCCTTGATTATCGCGCATCTGGGGCTTCGACATCACCGTGACTCCCGTTTTGCAAGCGGGATGTACGACTGCTTCCCGCGAGCGACTATCCGCGATAACGTCGACGGGCTATGAAGCAGAACTTCACAGTCAGGCAAGGCGCGCTCGACGGCGTCGAGGCGTTCCTGAGCGTTGCCCGGCATCGCAGTTTCCGCAAAGCGGCAGCGGAACTCGGGGTGACCCCATCGGCAATCAGCCAGGCGGTGCGCACGCTTGAGGCGCGCGTCGGCGCGGCGCTCTTCATACGCACAACACGCAGTGTCGGCCTGACCGAAGCCGGCGAACGATTCCTTTCGCGCGCCAAGCCCGCCTTCGAGGAACTCGTCGCCGCAAGTGCGGTCGCGGGCGAACTTGGAAAGCGGCCGACCGGACTGTTGCGCCTTTCGGTGCCGCGCGCGGTCGTGCCGATCCTGCTGGAGCCGCTGATCGCATCCTTCTGCCAGGCCTATCCCGAGGTCGAGGTGGAGATTTCCGCCAACGAGAAGCTGATAGACCTCGCGGCCGAAGGGTTCGACGCAGGCGTCCGACTGGGCCAGTTCATCGCCGCCGACATGGTCGCGGTGCGGTTGTCGCCGCCGTTTCGCCTCGTCATCGTCGGCAGCCCCGCCTACTTCGCCCGCACCGGCCGACCCGAGCGCCCGGGCGATTTGCGCCGACACGCATGCTTGAGATTCCGGCGCTCCAACGGCGCGCTCGCGCTATGGTCGCTCAACGACAACGGGCGCGCCATCGAGATGGCCGTATCGGGTCCCCTCATCGCCAGCGACTACCCCACCATGCTTGGTGCGGCCGCAGAAGGTGTGGGTATTGCGCAATTGCCCGAGCCGATCGTCGCCGGCGCGGTAAGGGCGGGAAAGCTCGTGCGCGTACTGGACCCATTCGCGCCGATGGCGCCGGGTGTGTTTCTCTACTATCCCAGCCGCCGGCAGATCATGCCGAAGCTCAGGGCCTTCATCGATCACGTGAAGAGCCGCTCGAACGCCGCCAACAAGACGAAGGCAGCGCGGGCTCGAATTGATCGGCCATAGAGCCCGATTCCAGGTGGCTGCTTTCGGTCGAGGTGCTGAGCCGTCGTGAAGGACCTGCATGCACGCACCGCCGCCCGCTCCGGGCTGCGCTGAACGTCCGGTTCCAGGATCGTGAGGTACGCGCTCCGCGCCGCCAAGTCGGCGCTCGACCCGGCGTCTCTCTTCAACCCCGGTGTGCTCCTGGACGCCTGACGCAGCTTGCCGTTCGCCCGGTTGGACAGTGGGTGGCGGCCCTGCCAAGCTGGAACTAGCTCGCCAAGGAACGGAAAATGTTGATCGCAGAACTGGGCTCGTCCGAAAGCCTGCTGGAAGAACTCGCCGACTGGGTGCGAACGGAAACCCCGACCTCAGATGCGTCTGCCGTCAACGGGCTGATCGATCGCGCCGAGCGGGAGCTCGCGGAAGCAGGGGCCGTGCTTCGGCGCACCCCCGGCCACGACGGCTTCGGCGATACGTTGCTCGCGCGCACGCCGGGCCCCGCCGGCAAGCCGGTGTTGATGCTCGGCCATCTCGACACGGTCTGGAATAACGGGACTCTGGCGACGATGCCCTTCCGGATCGCGGGCGAAGAGGCGCACGGCCCCGGCATCTACGACATGAAGGCTGGGAGCTTCCTGGGGTTCCACGTACTGCGCACGATCCTCAAGGCGGACCGGGCGTTGCCACGCCCCGTGGCCCTGATGCTGACGCCGGACGAGGAAGTCGGCAGCCCGACCAGTCGCGCGCTGATCGAGCGCGAGGGCGCCGCCGCCGCCTATGTGCTGATCCCCGAGCCGGCCGGCGCCGG
>JBOHMK010000076.1:0-3020 GCA_050730115.1 Acetobacteraceae bacterium | reverse complement strand
AATGGCCGGGTGCGGGGCAGAGCCCCGCGTATTGTCATGGCGGACGCCGCGACACCGTTCTTCGGCAAACTACTGGATCAATAAGGCCTTCGGTGGAATCGCGCTGCCGAATCTCGAGGTTTTTCCGCACAGGGTTGCTCGCTGAGTGCGGCGCGGAGGCTGGTCTTGAGCACCTTGCCGTAGTTGTTTTTCGGCAGCGAGGCGACGAACCGATAGCCTCTGGGCCGCTTGAAGCGGGCAATATTGGCAAGGCAGAGCGCGTCCAGTTCCGCGGCGGCAAGGGTCGCGCCGGGAGCAGAGACGATGAAGGCGATCACCTCTTCGCCCCATTCGGCATGCGGGCGGCCGACGACCGAACATTCGATCACCGCGGGGTGGCGCAGCAGCACCTCTTCGATCTCGCGCGGATAGATGTTCGCCCCGCCGCTGATGACGAGATCCTTGGAACGGTCCTTGAGGGTCAGATATCCGCGCGCATCGAGCGAGCCGATATCGCCGGTCCAGAGCCAGCCGTCGCGCAACGCGGCGGCGGTAGCCTCGGGGTTGCCCCAATAGCCTGACATGACGCAGTCGCTCCGGGTGATCACCTCGCCCGCGATATCCGCCGGTAAGTCACGTCCGGCGTTATCGACAACCCGTACTTCGACGCCGGTGCGCGCTGGACCCGAGGAGCCGAGGCGGGCACGATGCTCGGCGCCGCCGTCACCGATGTGGTCGCGTTGCGAGAGGCCGGTGATGGTCATCGGGCTCTCGCCCTGGCCGTACAATTGATAAAGCCGCGGGCCGAAGCGATCGAGTGCGGAGAGGAGATCGCTCACATACATCGGGCCGCCGCCGTAGATCAGGGTGCGCAAACCTTGGGTCCCGGCGCCGGAGTGCGCAGCTTGCAGAAGATGGGTGACCATGGTCGGCGCGGCGAACAGCGACACATTGCGGTAGCGGGTGAACCCCTCCAGCAGCGCGGCCGCGTCGAATCCCGGCAGGATCACCTGATGGCCGCCCGCCAGGAGGTGCGGCAGCGCGTAGAGGCCGGAGCCGTGCGAGAGGGGGGCTGCGTGCAGCATCACGTCACCCGCCTCCATGTGCTCGATATCGGCGAGGTAAGTAAAGGCCATGAAGAGTAGCGTCCGATGGGAGAGCATCGCACCCTTGGCTCGGCCGGTAGTGCCGCTGGTGTAGAAAAGCCAGGCGGTGTCCTCGGGCGAGACGTCGGCGCAGTCGATTGCCGGCGCCTCGGCCATCTTCCGCCAGGCGCTGCCACCGACGATCGAGAGTTCCGTCTTCGGAGCGACGAGAGAGAGTTCGGAAGCGATCCCGTCACCCAGCGTCTCGCTGGTGAAGACCGCGCGTGCCGTGCAATCGGCGGCAATCTGAGCGGTCTCCTTCGGGTGCAAACGGGCGTTCGTCGGCACGGCCGTGAGGCCGGCGGTCCAGCATGCCAAGGCGAGCTCGAGGAATTCGGGGCGATTTTCCATGGAAAGCAAGATCCGCTCGCCCGGGCCGCCTGCCATCCGCCGGAGCGAGCAGGCCAGGCGGCGCACGCGATCCGCCATTTTGCCGAAGCTCGTCTCAGTACCACGGAAGCTCACCGCCGGCGCTTCAAGGAGAGCGCGGGCGCGGTTGAAGAAGCCGGCTGCGATGTTCGTCATGGCCTGCGCCTGGCGCGGAAGTTCCGAGCCGAATGATGCCAAAGCGTACCCTCGCTGTCATCGCCGCCCACACCTGAGTCGAGAGCGTCGCGAATCCGACCGGCTTTGGCAATCAGCGTCGGCGGCGTATGCTGGCGGTCGTGAGCCGGGGAGGAAGGGATTCGAAATGCTCGAGTCGCAGCGTGCGCTCTTCGATATGCCGCGCGAGGTCTGCTACCTGAACACCGCGGCCTGGGGCCCGCTGCCGCGCCAGAGCCAGGAGGCAGGGTGTCGCGGGGTCGCGCGCAAGGGGCAGCCCTGGACGCTCGATCCTCACCTGCCCGGCGAGCAGTTCGCGCGTGCGCGGAAAGCCGCGGCCGCTCTGATCGGCGCCGAGCCAGACGATATAGCGCTGATTTCCTCGGTCAGCTACGGCGTGGCGACGGCCGCCAAGATTCTGAAAGTGCCGCCGCGCTCGCGCGTTCTTCTGCTCGAGGATGATCACTCTTCGCCGGTGCTCGAATGGATGACGCGGGCCGAAGAAGCGGGGTTCGTACTGGATGTCGTGCGCCGCCCCGAAGACGGGGACTGGACGGCGGCGGTACTCGAGGCAATCGCGCGACGCGGCGCGCCACCTCTCTCGCTCGCTTCGATTTCCTCGGTCCACTGGTCCGACGGCGGGATCGTCGATCTCGGACGCATCGCACAGTCGCTCCGTGCCGCGGGGGCGGCACTGATCGTCGATGCCACGCACGCCGTGGGTGCGATGCCGCTCGACGTGAAGACGCTCGATCCCGATTTTCTCGTCTTTCCCACTTACAAATGGGTGCTCGGACCGTACGGCCGGGCGTTTCTTTATATTGCCAGGCGCCGCCAGAACGGTGTGCCGCTTGAACAGACTTCATACGGCCGGCGCGGCGTCAATGCCGAACAGACGACCTACCTTGCAGACACCGGCTTCGTCGCCGGCGCGCGGCGGTTCGACATGGGTGAGCGCGATCATTTCATCTCGATCGAGATGGCTTCAATCGGCATGGAGATGGTCGCCGGATGGGGTGTGGCTGCAGTCTCGGAGCGACTCGGCTGGCTGACGGGGCAGCTTGCCGAGGGGCTCGGCAATCTCGGCGCCCAGGTCCCGGAGCCGCATCTCCGCGCGCCGCACATCCTGAGCCTCGGCTTCCCGGCGGGCATGCCGGAGGGCCTGGTGGAGCGGCTGAAGGCTACGAACGTGCATGTCGCGGGCCGGCTTGGCCGAATGCGCATCAGCCCGCACGTCTATAACGACGAAGAGGACGTCGCCGCCTTCGTCTCGACCTTCAGAAGGCTTACGCCTTGAGGGCCCGGACGATCTCCTCGGTCATTTTCTTGGCGTCGCCGAACAGCATCATGGTG
>JBOHMK010000075.1:0-10106 GCA_050730115.1 Acetobacteraceae bacterium | reverse complement strand
CGCCTGGAGAGCGGCGCCTGCTGGATCTGGATCGCCACGTCGCGCCGCGCGCGTCGCGCGCGTTGCTCCTCGCGATGACGGCGCGGGGGGCGATGATGAGGCAGTGCGGAGTGCGGCGGTCAGATGCTGAAACAAGTTGAACCGCTGGAACACCGTTCCGATTTCAGCCCGCTTGCGCGCGAGTTCGCGTTCCGTCAGTTCGAACAACCTCTCACCGGCCTGCCGGCAGCCGCCATGGCATTGATCTCCGCCTCCATTGCGACGCTGGACGCCATAGTGACCAGACCGAACCTGGCCTTGTAACCGTCCCCGTCCTCCGCGAACGTCATCGGCGAGCCTCTTCGAATGTGGCCCGGAGGATCGGATCAGATCGCCCCGCGCCCTCGCCAGGATTGAGAGACGATCATGAAGGCATCGCTCGTTCGCGCCAAGGGAGTGATCGAATGCATCGAAACCTCCGAGCCGGAGTTTCCTGCCGGGAGCGTACTGATCCGCACGTTACACGCCTCGCTTTGCGGCAGCGACCTTCATCATCTGTATACACCGTTCGGGGCCGGTAACGAGCATGCTCGCCCAGGGGCTCCCGGCCACGAAGCAGTCGGAGTGGTGATAGAAAGCCGCGCCGAGGCCTATCGGGCCGGACAGTTGGTGCTGACCACGCCGGAGGTTGGGCGCGCGGCTTGCTTTGCCGAGTACCAGGTGCTGTCGCCGGAGTTCCTGTTGCCGCTGCCGGCTGGCACGCCGCCCGAACAACTTGTGCTGGCCCAGCCGCTCGGCACCGTGATCTTCGGGCTCAAGCATTTGATGCCGGCGGTGGTGCCGGAAACGGCAGTGGTTCTTGGCCAGGGCTGCATCGGCCTCTTCTTCACCTGGCTGCTCAAACGAGCGGGCGTTGGCCAGGTGATTGCAAGCGATCTCGAGGCCGCGCGCTGTACGCTTTCCAGGCGCCTCGGCGCCGATCTTGCTCTCGATGGCGGTGACGGAAGGTTGCTCGATGCGGTGCGCGATCAGACCAGAGGCCGTGGGGCTCCGCTCGTGATCGAGGCGGCAGGGGCAGATGGTTCGCGCATCCAGGCACTCCACGCCGCCGCCGAGGGTGGCATGGTCGGCTTCTTCGGCTTACCGACGAGTGCCGCCATGGATGGCTTCCCGGCGGCAGCGCTGTTCCGCAAGAAGCTTACCATCCGCGCCGTACACGGCACGCAGGCCGAGCCCGGACTTGCCTCTTTCCGGGAGGCACTCGGGCTGATCGAGTCGGGCGCGATCGACGTCACCCCGCTGCTCACGCACCGTTTCGCGCTCGAGCAAATCGGCGCCGCCTTTGCCGCCGCGCGCGAGCGGCGCGACGGTTTGCTCAAGACCGCCATTCATTTCGATCAGGTGAAGGACGCAGATTTCGGATCAGGCGCCGGCGACGACGCCAGGCGCCCGTTCGCCAGCCAGGCGGCCCCTGCCGCGCCGATCGCATCCGCAACCATCATCTCATAGGCGCGGGAATCCTCTGCCGTCAGCACGTCGCGCCAACGCCCGTTAACGCCTTTGTGGATGAAGGTCTCTGCCCCGCCGTCCCAGAGCGTCCCGCCAAGGGGCACCGCTTCGGCCGCGTGCGCCTTCATGTAATCGAAGCGGCAATGGGCGACGATCGTCTCCCACTGCTCCTCTCTCGGCACGATGCCGAGGAACCGGGCAATCCGGCGGCTCTCGCCCGGCAAATCCCGCCTCAGATCTTCGAAGTGGACCAACAGAAGATTCGGAAGCTCCCGGCTTCCCCACCAGGAGCGGATGTTGTCCCGAAACGACCAGAACGGGTATCCGTCGCGCTCCACCCATTCCAGGAAATACTGCCGGACCGATGCCGGTGGCGGCCCGATCGGCGGCCCGATCAGCCCCGGTGTCTCGTTCAGGAGGCGATACCATTCCCCGTTCGCGCGAGCGTGATGGTTGTAAAGGCTCCAGACGACATCACGGCCATCACGCGCGACGTAGAGATATCTTGCCTGCGGCGAATAGACGAGCGCCTCCACCGGCAGGTGGGTTTTGATGAAGCGGCGGTGCATTTGCGCCGCCAGTGCCTCGAGCTTCACATTCCGCGGCGGCACACGGAGATCGAGCCAAGGTGAAAGCTCCGCCACCTTGAGCCCCGCCTGGCCGTCAAACACGAGCTGGCCGACGATCTGCTGCACCCAGGTTGTTCCGGCCTTACCGTATGTCGCGATGACAATGTCGTCATCGCGAAATGCGAAATCGTTCCAAATCGTCGAATCGAAATGGTGGTTGTGGAGTTCGCGGGTCTTGCGCGGCCACGCGGTTTTCGCTCCGTTCATCCGTCCCCCGGCCGATGCCGAACCAGCCGAGATTACCAAGCCGGCAAGCGGATGTCAGCCGCAAGCGAATTGCACCTCGCAGGAAGCTCCGGCCGGGCCGCTCTGCCTATATTTTTCGATCAATTTCATGGCCTTGACGGACCGCTTCGCGATTCCGCCAACGGCCATTGTGACCTGCAGAGCAGCCCGGCCTTCATGCCCCCCAGGCGTTATTCGTTAGCGCCGTTGCGGCCGATCTCGACACGCCAGACCTGCGGACCCTGCTCGACGTACTGCCAGGAGAACTCGCCGTGATGCTCGGCATCGAACTGGTAATAGAGCGGCTTCGGGTCGTGGTCGTTGACCAGCATGAACTTGCGGCCGGGCGCCAGCGCCGCCCAGGTCGCGAAAATCTGGTGATGCCGTTGCGCCGGCACGAGCGAACGAACGTCCAGAACAGAAACGTCACTCATGGCTGCAGTCTCCTTGCATATGGAGAGGGTCGGTCTTCCGCGAGAGGGTGTGCAGCAGGGCGGTCAGCCGCTCCGCCTCACGGGGATGGCGCTCGCGGAGCACCGACCAGCCGCGCGCCGCGAGGCGGCAGGAGCGCTCCGCTGCGCCGCTCTCCGCGAGCGCGAGCAGCGCCTCGGAGAAGACGCGATTGAGTTGCGCCAGATCGTCCCCGAGCGGGACCGGCATGGTCATTCGACGTCCTCGCGAATCTGGAAATGCGCCTTGGCGACCGGCGACATTCGCTTGGGTGACCAGGGCGGGGTCCACACGACGTTGACGAAGATGCCGGTGACGCCCGGAATATCCGCGGCCCGCTGTTCGACCGCGCTCACGATGTAGTGCTCGGCCGGGCAGCCGGGCGTGGTCATTGTCATCGCCACATCGACCAGACCGCCTTCGATGCCGATCTCGTAGATCAGCCCGAGATCGACGATGTTGAAGCCGAGTTCCGGGTCGATGACATCGTGCAATGCAGTGCGCACATCTTCGGCGGTGACGGCAGCGCCGTTCTCGCCCATTGCTCAGCCGCCACGCCGGATCATCAGATGCACACCTTCGGGCTCCGGCTTCACCGTGATCGCCGCTCCGCGTTGCTCGAGTTCCGGGTAGAGCAGCAACGGCTCGCGGTCGTTCCACGCTTCAAGAACTTCACCAGGCTTGAGTTCCTCGAGCGTGGAGAGAATGCGCACCATTGGCTCCGGCGGGCCGAGGCCGCGATTGTCGAGGCTGCGGCTGGGCGCGGGCCAGCCACTGGAATCGCCGTTATGGGTGCCGGCCGCGGGCCGCGGCGCCCGCTTCTGCGGCTCTGCGCGCGGATCGGGGGCGAACAGGATCTCCCAATCGTCCTTGCCACGTTGGGTCGCGGTATGAGCGAAGCCCTTGCGACCAAGCACCGCATAAAGCGGAATCGGCTCGAACGTGGCCAACAACCTCAGCGCCTGCCCGGGCGCGAGACCCGAGACGGTTCGCATGATCTCGGCGAGCGGCTCACCGCCTGCCTTGAGGATTGGACGCACGTCGAGGGTCAGAGGAGTGGGGTCATTCATGGATGGGTACCTTCGATGCGGGAGCCGAACAGAGTCTGTACGCGATTGGTGCCGCCTGGTTGTTCGCGCACGTAGCGGCCGGTCCAGGCACGGCGGTATTCGCGCACGAGCAGGATGACAGCGATGAGGACGAGGGCGAGGCAAGCCCGTGTCACGGCGGCGGGCGCCAATTCTGCGGCAATCAGCGTCGCCGCGACCGCCGCGAAGTAAAGGACGAAGAACGCAACTGAGCGGGATTCGTTGACGAGGTCCTGCACGCGCGGCACCGGTCCGCGGCCGAGATGGCTGCCGTAATGGTGCAACCAGGAGAGGAACGGGATGATCTTGTAGAGCTGCGTTAGCCCGAGCCCGCTCAACCAGCCCAGCAACAGCAGCAGCACCAGGTCGGGGGCGAGTGCCGCGAGCTTCCCGGCCGCGACGGCAGCGAGGCCAAGCAGCACGGCGACACCGAGGCTGGCGAAGGCGCCGATCGCCGCGCGGTTATGCAGCTCGATCTTTTTCCGTCGGCGGTCGCGATACATTCTGACCACATCGACGAGATAGAGCGCAATGGCGATCACGATGACGACTCGGGCGATCTGCTCGATGACCCCGATCCAGGCAATCTGCGAAAAGACGCCTGCGAGGCCGGCGACGACTGCGACTGCGAACCCCGCCGTCCCAAGTGAGAATACCGCCGTCCCCAACGCACCGCGTTCGTGCGGGGCGAGCATGAACATCGGCAGCAACTCGTAGGAAACGCCGATCGCCGTCAAAGTGAACCAACCGCCGAGGCCGGCCAGCACGTGATACTCAAGGCCACCGGCGAGTAGCGGCGCCAGATCCTGGCGGCTTGCCGGAATCGTGAGCGCACAGGCGAAGCAGAGCCCGATGGCGAGCGTGGCCACGAGGAATCCGAGCCCGGCAAGGACGAAATTCGCGGACAGCGGCCGCGGCTTCTTGGCGAGCAGCGGCACCAGCAGGGCCGCGCCGCCGACGAGCAGCGAGACCAGCACGAGTACCCCGCCAACCGGCAGCAACACAGCGGGCTCCGCGCCGCGGCCCAGAGCGACAAAGCCGGCGATCATCAGTGCAAGACCGAGTTCGACCCCGATCAGGGTCGCGAGCGGCAGATGCTGGCTTGGCAGGTTGCGGCCGGTGATCACCGGCACGAACTGGAACAGCGCGCCGAACATCAGCAGGGTGAGCCAGCCGATCGTGATCAGGTGGACTGCAGCCAAGCTGAGTGGCGCGGCGTGCGGAGCGGCAGGCCAGGCAAGGCCGGAAATCACCAGGATCAGCCCGAGCACCAGATTGACGAGGGCGCAGGAGAAAATCGTCGGTGTCCAGCGCGACACGCGGTCTTTGGCCGCGTTCACGGTTTCACCCGCCGGATGCGGAGCGTGATTTTGCCGAGCTCGCCGAAGCTGATCTCGATCGAAGCTCCGGGTGCGATCGGGATGGCATTCGCGGTCAGGGCCATGACCACCATCTGCCTGACGGTCAAACCACCCTGCGTCACCATCAGACCACCAGGAAAACCGGCGCCGAAATTGGCGAGCCATTGCAGGGGGGCGATGAAATCGCCGATCGCGACCGGGCCGATTTCACTTGTGCTTCGCCGACGGCCGATCAGGCGGGCCGGGCCGATGCTCGTGACCGACAGCGCAACACTTCGGACTTGCGGCAAGCCGGGCACGCCGCGACCGTAGATCACGGCCGAATGTCCGCACGACCCGGCGATCGCGGTCAATGGATCCGGCGGTTGCGCTTCGCTGGCCGGTTGGCGGCCTCCGGGATCGAGGACCAGGGCAACCGGCCGGGTGCTGCCGATCGCTCCGATGATCTCGCCCTCACCGAACGGCGCGTCGTAGGCGGGCAGGCTCCGTCCGAGTTCGAGAGCAAGGGCGGGCAGAACGCGGAGCGTTCCGGTACCGCTCGGAGCGAGGAGCGCGGGCTCCGGCTGGAACATCGCAAGCGGCAGCGGGGCCGCGGCCAGGCGCGCTACGGGCTCAGCGGCGCAGATGCGCCAGCCTCCGACCGGGCCGAGCTCGCGGCTGACCGCCTGCTGGATGCCATAGGCGTCGCCTACGTTCTTCGGCCGCAATCCGGCAGGAAGCGGTGCCGATCCCAGATCGGATTGGCGCCAGCCGGCGAGAATTGCGCTCGCCGCCTGCTCGATCGTGCCGCTCGCCAAGATCTCCAATGCGCCGCTCCTTTATGCCTTGCGTCGCCCGGATGTCGGATCGCACCTTCCCCGCGGCCGATCTTTGTCGTGGCGCAAACAGCTTGGCGAATTCAACTCGGAGAGGCCTGCGCCTCGGGATCGCGCCTTTGATTTGCCCGATCGCCGCCGGGACCAAGCCCGCCCTTCCCGGTGCGCCCCGACGGCGCCGCGCATCGGTTCAAGCAATCGTATGCCGCTCTCGCCAATGACGAGGTGTGGGTCGTTCAGGCTATCCCGGCACAACCACTCCAAATTTTGCGGTCCATCCACTGGCCGCTGCAGCGTTGGCAACCCGGGAGACGATTTTCTTGCGGCACCTGAGCCGACGGCATGGCCCCGCGCCGAGCCGGAATCGAGTGGCGCAGCGCCGCATTGCTCGACGCGACACCGGGCAGCAGCACCGCCGCCACCGGGGTCGCGAACAGGCTGCGCAGGTTGACGTCGATGCCAGCCATGGCCGCGGCGATGTCGCCGAACGCAGGCGACTTGCAGAGCAGCGGCGGAAGAGAAGGAGCTTCATCGGCGATTCTGTTGCAAGGGGCAGAGACCGCCGGTTCGGCAGGGTCGAGGAGAAAGTTCCTTGCCTTCGCCGGCGCTTGCATTTTTTCGCTCCCGCCCGGAAAACGCACGCATGGAGAAAGCCGGCGTCCGGCCGATTTCGCGGCGGCAGTCCGAGATTCTGGCCCTGGCGCGCGACCAGGGTCGGGTTTCGACCGAAGATCTGGCCGCACGTTTCGTGGTCACGCCGCAAACCATCCGGAGCGACCTGAACGAGCTCTGCGAAAGCCGGGCGCTGACGCGCGTGCATGGCGGGGCGATCTTCGCCTCGGGGGTGGAGAACCTTTCCTACGAGGCACGCACGCTGGTCGCCGCCGCCAAGCACCGGACCGGCCACGATCGGATCAGGGAACGTTAGGCAGGTGTTACCGCCGGAGGTGCCACAAGCAGGAGCGTCGCGCGCCGGCGAGGGGGCGCCCTACGACCTCGCCATCATTGGCGGGGGCATCAATGGCTGTGGGATCGCCCGCGACGCCGCCGGGCGCGGCTGGCGGGTGTTTCTCTGCGAGCAGGGAGATCTCGCGCAGGCCACCTCCTCGGCCTCGACCAAGCTCATCCATGGCGGACTGCGGTACCTTGAATATTATGAATTCAGACTGGTGCGCGAGGCGCTGCGTGAGCGCGAGGTGCTATGGGCGATCGCCCCCCATCTGATCCGCCCCCTGCGCTTCGTGCTGCCCCATCATGCCGGGCTGCGCCCGGCCTGGCTGCTCCGCCTCGGCCTCTTTCTCTACGACCATCTCGGCGGCCGCCGCCTGCTGCCGCCCGCGCGGACTCTGAGGCTGCCCGGCAGCGAAGAGGGCGCGCCGTTGCAGCGGCGCTACACGCGCGGGTTTGAATATTCCGACTGCGCCGTCGATGACTCGCGCCTGGTGGTGGCGAACGCGCGCGACGCCGCTCTCCATGGCGCCGTCATCGCCACCCGGACCCGTGCGACCGGCGCCGAGCGTGCCGGCGGGCTGTGGCGGCTTGACATCACCGACGCCGCGGGCGGGCGGGGCGAGGTGCGGGCTCGGGTGCTGGTCAACGCCGCAGGCCCGTGGGTCGGTGCAGTGCAAGAGCTGGTGCTGCACAGCGACACGCCGGCGCCGGTGCGGCTGGTCCAGGGCAGCCACATCGTGGTCCCCCGGCTCTACGCCGGGGAGCATTGCTACATTTTTCAGAACGCCGATCAGCGCATCGTTTTTGCGATCCCCTATGAGCACGACTTCACCCTGATCGGCACCACCGATCACGAATGGCACGAAGACCCGGGCACGGTGCGCGCCTCGACCGAGGAGATCGGTTATCTCTGCCATGCGCTCGCCGACTATTTCACCGCCCCGCCAAACCCTTCGCAGGTGGTGTGGAGCTATTCCGGTGTCCGCGCGCTCTATGACGACCATGCGCGGACGGCGCAGGCCGTGACGCGCGACTACGTCCTCACCCGGGACGCGCCCGAAGGTGCGCCAGCACTGCTCAGCGTGTTCGGCGGCAAGATCACCACCTATCGGCGCCTGGCGCTCTCT
This sequence comes from Acetobacteraceae bacterium, assembly GCA_050730115.1. Classification (GTDB taxonomy): domain Bacteria; phylum Pseudomonadota; class Alphaproteobacteria; order Acetobacterales; family Acetobacteraceae; genus JAKAWQ01. The sequence goes on along the minus strand of JBOHMK010000075.1, from coordinate 1,972 downwards.
GCCCTCGCCCTCCTGGCGCCGCATCTGCCTGCAGCCGGTGGGCGGCCCGCCGGCTGGACCGCCAAGGCGCCGCTGCCCGGAGGCGCCGTGGCGATCGCCGACATTGCCGGCGCCCAGGCGCGACTGGCTGAGCAGCTCCCCTTTCTTGACCTCCGGACGCGGACGCGGCTGTGGCGCGCCTATGGGACCGGCGCCTTCGCCGCCATCGGTGCGCCGCGTTCGGCGGCGGCACTCGGGCGTGATTTCGGCGCCGGGCTCTACGAGGCCGAGGTCCGGTATCTGGTGGCCGAGGAATGGGCAGCGACGGCGGATGACATACTGTGGCGGCGCAGCAAGCTCGGGTTACGCTTCGATGCCGAGCAGGTGGCGCGGCTCGAAGCGTTTGTCACCGCCCTGACTTCGGGGCAGAACGCGGCGGCATGACGCTGCAACTGCAGCAGGTGTCGCGCAAGCAGTAGGGCGAAATCGGCTCAGAGAAACTCGCGCTTCGCGATCGCGTCTTTGATTTGCCCGATCGCCTTGCCGGGATTGAGGCCCTTCGGGCAGGTCTCGGTACAGTTCATGATGGTATGACAGCGATAGAGGCGGAACGGATCTTGCAGAGCGTCGAGCCGCTGCCCGGTCGCCTCGTCGCGGCTGTCCGCAATCCAACGCCAGGCATTGAGCAGCACCATCGGCCCGAGATAGCGATCGCCGTTCCACCACCAGCTCGGACAGCCCCCGGTGCAACAGGCACAGAGAATGCACTCCCAGTAGCCGTCGATGCGGGCTCGTTCCTCCGGGCTCTGCGGCCGCTCCCGGTCGGGCGGCGGTGGCGTTTCCGCCTTCAGCCACGGCTCGACCAGGCGGTATTGCGCAAACAGCGGCCCCTGGTCGATCACCAGATCCTTGACGATGCCCATCGAATTCAAGGGATAGATGCGGACATCCCCGGCGATCGAATTGATCGGGGTCGTGCAGGCGAGATGATTGGCGCCGTCGATGTTCATGCCGCAAGAGCCGCAAACTCCCTCGCGGCACGAGCGGCGGAAGGTGAGGGTGCTGTCGATCTCGTTCTTGATCAGGATCAGCGCATCCAGGACCATCGGCCCGCATCGACCAAGATCGACGGTGAAAGTGTCGAGCCGGGGCGTTTCTCCTTCGTCAGGGTTCCAGCGGTAAATGCGAAAGCGCTTGGTCCGTGACGCCCCCTCAGGTGCCGGCCAATGCTTGCCTGGCCTGATCCGTGAATTCCGAGGCAAACGGAAATTCGCCATTTCGAGGGTGCTCCCTGGTCGCGCCATTGCGCTCAATTCGCGGCTTACAGCGCCCCCGGCCGGACTGCAAATGCGCTCGCCCTTTCCCGGTGTGGATCGGCGCGTCCGCAGGTCGCTTGACGATTCCGATCAGGCCCGCTCCGCTTTGACTCGCTGCATGACCTCGGTGATCAAGGCCTCATGGATCACGGAAAGCCGGCCTTCGGCGGCGTCTTCCGCATCCGTCACACACGGGCAGCAGAACTTTTCGACGGCTTCGGCTGCACGCTTCCGAAGCACGTCTTCTTCGGCCTCCCCGAGATGCGAACGCACCCAACACACCGCAGCCTCAACCGCTTCATCAGTTGCCGCCTCGGCATATTCATGCGTTCTCATGGCAGACTTCTAGAAGAAACTCACGAGGGGAACGCTGATAATGGGCGGCTGGCGTTGGTGGTTCGTCGGAGTCCTGGCGGGACCGGGACAGGCCGCCACGGCCCGTTCGGGCCTCGCGGCGCTTCGCACTTCGGCGCGGTTTCATGCACAGCGGGTCGGCCACGCCGGTCGCGAGCTGATAGATGCAGCGGGAGGCAGGGGCCCAGGCGATCCCGTCCCGCTCCAGCCGGGCACGGCAGGCTTCGGCCGGGATGGGGGATAATATGATGCGCATCTTGATATGCGAGTGCATGCAGGAAGTCTCGTCGTTCAATCCGGTAGCTTCGGATTACGGGTATTTC
>JBOHMK010000074.1:0-4257 GCA_050730115.1 Acetobacteraceae bacterium | reverse complement strand
CGCGGGTCCTGGCCGATCAGGCTCTGGCCCAGCGCCTCGATCACCCGCCCGAGCCCGGCGGTGCCGAAGCTCTCGTTGAATTCCGACCAGCCGACGATGCCGTCGGAGGTCGCGATCTTGAGAAACGAGAAAGTTCGCCAGCCGGCATCACCGTGCAGGGTCTCGAGGTGGCTGATTTTCATTCCGTTCTTCCGCGCACCCGGCCGCGCGGGCGGGCGCTTCTCGAGAGCGATCCGAAGCACAGCGAGGATGAAGCTGCAAGGTCCCAAGAGGTGACCTGGGCTTGATCGGCCCCGGGGCATGCATAATCCTGCCGCAGCAGGGCTGCGGAGGGACGGTTGGGAAGGCTCGAAGGCCGCATCGCATGGGTCACCGGCGCGGGTTCGGGGATCGGCGAAGCGGCGGCGCTGGCGCTCGCGGGCGAAGGGGCACGGCTGATCCTGAGCGGCAGGCGCGAGACCCCGCTCGCCGATCTCGCCCGCCGCATCGGCGCCGAAGGCGGTGAGGCACACGCCCGCGCCGGCGACCTCAGCCGCGCCGAGGCCGCAGCCGAGATCGGCCGCTTCATTGGCGAGAAATTCGGCCGCCTCGACGTTCTGGTCAACAATGCCGGGGCCAATATCGTCGAACGCGAGTGGCGGCGCCTGGCGCCCGCTGCCATCGAGCAGGTAATCGGCGCCAATCTCGAATCCGCGTTCTACTGTGTGACCGTGGCGCTGCCTTTCATGCGCCGCCAGAGAGACGGCGTGCTGATCCACACCGCCTCCATGGCCGGCCGGTTCGTGGGACTTCTCAGCGGTGCTGCCTACACGGCGGCGAAGCACGGCGTGGTTGCAATGAGCCACAGCATCAACCTGGAAGAGTGCGTGCACGGCATTCGCTCGACCGCGATCTGCCCCGGCGAGGTGGCGACCCCGATTCTTGACCGACGGCCGGTCCCGGTGAGCGCGGAGGATCGCGCGCGGATGTTACAGGCGGCGGATTGCGGCGAGCTGATCCGTTACATCGCGTGCCTGCCGCCGCACGTCTGTATCAACGAGATCCTGATCACGCCGACCTGGAACCGGGGCTACGTTGCGGCGCTGGCGCGGCGCGGCTGAAGCTCGCATTCGCAATCGAAAGGAACGGGTCCGACAGATGCCGGTCAACCGAAAGAAGGTATTGCTGCCCGAGAATCTGGCCGCGGCCGGTTGGGACCTGATCCGCACCAGAGAGGACGTGCAGGCGATTGCCTATCCGCCCTCGCTCGCGATGCCCGCGTTTCATGACTTCCTCGCCGATGCCGACGGCGTCGCCCTATCCTACACCCCGTACTCGGCGCGGGAGATGGCCGCCTCGTCTGCGATGCGGGTGGTCGCGCGGATCGGTGTCGGTTACGATTCGGTTGAGGTTCCGGCGCTCACGGCGCGCAAAATTCCGCTGATGATTGCGGGGACGGCGAACTCGGTGAGCGTTGCCGAGCACGCGCTCTCGGTCATGCTGATGCTGGCCAAGCGCGCGACGGTCATGGATTCGCTGGTCAGGAGCGGCCGGTGGCACGAGCGCTATCGGGACATGCCGATGGATCTGGCCGGGCGCACGGTGCTCGTGATCGGCTTCGGCCGGATCGGCACCCGCACCGCCGCGCGGTGCCTGGCGATGGAAATGACGGTGCTGGTTTCGGATCCCTACGTTTCGGAAGCGGTGATCCGGGCGGCCGGCTGCGAGCCCGTCACGGATCTCGATGCGGCGCTGCTGCGTGCTGATTTCCTCACCATTCATTGCCCGAAGACCGCCGAGACGATCGGTCTGATCGATGGCCGGCGCCTGAAGCTGATGAAGCCCTCGGCCTTGCTCGTCAACACGGCGCGCGGCGGCATCGTCGAGGAGGGGGCGCTGGCCAAGGCGCTCAAGGAAAATCGCCTGGCCGGAGCCGGGATCGATGTCTTCGCGACCGAGCCGGTCGGCTCCGACAACCCGCTGCTCGGACTCTCTACGGTGATCCTTTCTCCGCACATGGCCGGCGTTACGGTGGAGGCAACAGCCCGCTCGGCGCGTGCGGCGGTGGGTAATATCCTGAGCGTGTTCGACGGCCGGCCGATCCGCGAGAACGTCGTCAACAAGGAGGTGCTGGACTGACCGAGCGCAGCGGTCGAGGCGTCAGATCCTCTGGTGCAGCACGGCGATCAAGGTGAACAGGCGCCGCGCGGTCTCGAGATCGATTGCAACCTTGCCGGCAAGCCTTTCCGTCATCAACCTGGCCGCCTCGTTGTGCAGCCCGCGACGGCCCATGTCGATCGCCTGCAACCGGGCCTCGCGGCCTTCGTGGACGGCCTTGCCGTAGCTTTCGACGAGCAGGTGGTAATCTTTTATCAGGCGGCGGAACGGCCCGAGCGCCAGGAGGTGAGCAACCAGGGGTTGTGATTCTTGATCCCGGATATCGAACACCAAGCGGCCGTCCTGGATCGAGAGCCTGAGTTCATAGGGCCCGGCTGCAGCGCCGACCGGGGCGAACCGGTTCTCGCGTTCGAGGTCGGCGATCGCCTGCGCGCGCTCGGCTTCGAGTTCTGCCGGGAGGCCGCTCGGGACGTCGCCGGGCAGCACAATCCGGATCAGCGAGGCCTGGGGTGGAACCGGTTGGTCGCCGTTCGAGGTGGGCCCACCGGCGAGCATTCGTCCGCTCCGCGATGCTGAGTCACGGCGCACTACCTGGGCTCTTTTCGCGGTTGCAGCAAGAGCAAGGTGGCGCCGTGGCCCGGGGCTGGATGGAAGCGCTTCCAGGGTGACCTCCGGAAATCAGACCCTGTTGCATGCGCGCCCGTGCTGCGCAAATTTGGCGGTGCAAGCGAAAGGGGAGGGGACCATGGGAAGTGATCGGCGCGGCCGGCTGAGCCGCCGTGGGTTGGCAGGTGTGGCGGCACTGCTGCCGGCCGCCGCGCTCGCCGCCCCCGCGGCTGCGGCACCGGCGGAAGGAGAGAGCACCTTCGGGCGGATGATGCGTACCAAGAAGCTGCGCGTCTCGGCGCTATCGGGCGAGCAGCCCTATTTCGACAAGAATCTTGTCAGCGGCAAATGGAGCGGGTTCTGCGTGCCGATGGCAGAATCCATTGCCAAAGTGTTCGATGCCGAAGTGGTCTATGTTGATTCGACCTGGGGCACATCGGTGCTCGACCTGCAGTCGGGGAAGGTCGATCTCTCCTTTGCCCTCAACCCGACACCGCAACGTGCCGTTGCCATCCGCTTTACCGAGCCGCTGTTCATCCATCCGTTCGGCTGCATCGCCAAGCCCGGCTTCACGCCCTCGACCTGGGCTGATCTCGACAAGCCGGGTCTCAGGATCGCGGTTTCTGTCGGCTCCTTATACCAGACACTGGCCAAGCGCTATGCACCGCAGGCGACTGCGGTCGGGCTCACCAGCACTGATCAAGCTATTCTGGCTTTGCAATCGGGTCGCGCCGACGCGATCCTGCTGGCGGCGATTCCGGGGCTTGGCATGATCGGCAAGAATCCCTCGCTCGGGACTTATCGGCTCATCGACCAGCCCGCGGTCGCGCTGCCGAGCGACCTCGGCATCCAGCGTGAGACGGACACCCGCTTTCGCGATGTGCTCAATGCCTGGCTGGAGTATCATGGGGGCGTGGGGGACATCCGGCAGTGGGTCATCGAGGCGTTGGCGGCGGAAGGAGTGAAGCCGAGCCAGTTGCCGCCCGACCTCGAATTCTAAAAAGAAACTGGCGCAGGGAGCGCTGATGATCGGTGGCTTTGCGGTGGCGGTTTGCGGGAGTCCTGGCGGGGCCGAGATTGCTTCGTCGCGCCTCGCGCGTGAAGAGACGCGCTCACGCTCCTCGCAATGACATTGCGGGCTATGGTGTGGTTTCATGCACAGCGGGTCGGCCGTGCCGGTGGGAACGAGAGTGTGATGACGGCAGGGCATAACACTCCACACTTTATTTTCGCGATCGGTTTCATGGCTTTGGCGGGTCGTCATACGATGCCGCCAACGGCCATGTTGGTCTAGGCCAGTGGGGCCTGATGGCGGCGCCGCGTCGGGGCCGGCCGGGCGCCGGATGTTCCGCCCATGAACTATCACTGGAGCTTTGCCTTCCTCTGGCAGTACGAGCATCTGTTCGTGCTTGGTGCTGGCGTCACGCTCGCCTTCACGATCGGCACGGTGCTGCTCGGGCTGATCGTCGGGCTGATCATCGGTATCGCGCGATTGAACCGCAACGGGATGGTGAGTGCGCCGCTGATCGCCGTCTCAGAGGCATTCCGCTGCAC
>JBOHMK010000073.1:0-2120 GCA_050730115.1 Acetobacteraceae bacterium | reverse complement strand
CCATCTCATCGAGCGTGTCGCAGAGGATGATCTCACCGCAATTCTGCCAGGCGACTCGCGCCACATCGGCCGTCGGCAGCCACTCGAGGAGCTTGGCGATCGCGGCCGGAACGGCCTCGGCCAGCTTCGCCGAGTTCGTCAGCAGGATGGCCGGGCTCCCGGGGCCGTGCTCCGCCTGGCCGATGAGATCGACCGCCGCCATCTCCGGGTCACAGGAATCGTCGGCGATGATGAGGGTCTCCGTCGGTCCGGCGAAAAGATCGATGCCGACTCGGCCGAAGAGCTGCCGCTTGGCCTCCGCCACGTAGGCGTTGCCCGGCCCGACGAGCATGTCGACCGCCGGCAGGCTCTCGATGCCGAGCGCCATCGCGGCCACGGCCTGAACGCCGCCCATGGCGTAGATCTCGTCCGCGCCGCCGAGATGCATGGCGGCAACGATCGCCGGGTGCGGTTTGCCGCCGAAGGGCGGCGCCGTCGCGACGATGCGCTTGACGCCGGCGGCCTTGGCGGTCACGACGCTCATATGCGCGGAAGCCACCATGGGATACCGTCCGCCGGGCACGTAACAGCCGACGCTGTTCACGGGGATGTGCTTGTGGCCCAGCACCACGCCCGGCAGAGTCTGCACTTCGATGTCCTCGAGCGCGGCCCGCTGCGCCAGAGCGAAATTGCGAATCTGCGCCTGCGCGAACTCGATGTCCGCGATCACCTGCCGCGGCAGGGAACGCAGGCACTCGTCGATCTCGCCGGCGGAGAGACGGAAGCGCGGCGGCGACCATTTGTCGAATTTCTCGGAGTACTCGCGCACCGCCTGCTCGCCGCGGGCGGAGATGTCCGCGATGATGGACTCCACGGTCTGGCGTACTTGCAGGCTGCTCTCGGCCTTGACGGCCGGCGGCTGTCCGGTCTTTATCTGGCGAATCATGGCGTGAACCCCGAATGGATGCGGGAGATGGTATGGGCCGCGATCGCTGCCGAAAAAACGTTTCGGACGATCCGTGCCATCGCCCGCGTGAATTAGACATCCACGGCCCGGCTCATTAGCCTCCTCGCCCATGAGCCCGCAATACGATGTTCTCGCCATGGGGGCCGGCCACAATGGGCTGGTCGCCGCGGCCTACCTCGCCAAGGCCGGCAAGAAGGTGTTGGTGCTGGAGCGCAAGCCGTGGCCCGGTGGCGGCGTCGTGACGCGCGAAATCAACACGGCGGGCTACCGGCACGATGAGCACTCGAGCGTGCACATCATGATCCAGGGCAACCCGATGATCCGCGAGGACGAGCTCGGCCTCATCGGCAGGTTCGGGCTGAAGTATCGCTACGGCACCCCGTACGCCATGATCTTTCCCGATCAGAGCACGCTGGTCGCCTACAAGGATCTCGACAGGACCTGCGAGGGCATTGCCCGGATCTCCACGCGCGACGCCGAAACCTACCGCCAGTTCGCCCGCCGCGCGATGGATATGCTGCCGATGTTCACCGCGGGCCTGTACGCGCCGCCGCCGCCCATGGGCGCGTTCTACGCCATGATGGATCAGAGCGACGAAGGCCGCGAGATTCTCGATGCCATGCAGCGCAGCTCGCTCGAGATGGCGAAGCAATACTTCGAAAGCGAGAAGGTCAGAGTCTGGCTGCTGCGCCTGGTGAGCGAGAACCTGCAGCTCCCGGACGAGCTCGGCACGGGCTTCGGCATGTTCCTGATGCCAGGGCTCATGCACGGCTTCGGCGTCTCCCAGCCGGTTGGCGGCAGCGGCAAGCTCACCGAAGCCTTGGTGCGCTGCATCGAGCACTACGGCGGTGAGGTACGCTGCAACGCCGAGGTGCGCAAAGTGCTGACCTCCGCCGCCGGCCGGGCGGTGGGGCTCGAGCTGGCGACGGGAGAGCAGTTCAAGGCGAAGGACGGGGTGATCGCCGCGCTTCATCCGCACGTGTTGCGCAGGTTCGTCGCCGGTGTACCCGAGCCCGTATTGAAACGCGCCGAGCGCACGACTCTCGCCGCCTTCAGCATCATGGTCAGCCACTATGACCTGAAGGAGCGCATACAATTCCACGCGGGCAGCGAAGTGGAAGACGCGATCATGCTGGAGTTCATGGCGAGCGAGCGGCTCAGCGATATGCTGGAC
>JBOHMK010000072.1:0-9785 GCA_050730115.1 Acetobacteraceae bacterium | reverse complement strand
GGGCAGGACCCTGGCCGGGCTTCGGACACCGGTGCTTGCACTGGTGTTGCTGCCGATGTTGGCGCCGGGCCCCGCCCCAGCGGCCCCGACGACTGCGGCGCCAACCGCGGAGGTCGGCGCGGGTGGTGCGTCGGTGCCGCTGCCGCCGGCGGCACCTGCTGCCGGGCCGCGGATCTCCGGGTTTCGCGGCGCCCGCTTCGGCATGACCGAGGCCGCCGTGCGGGCCGCGATCGAACACGACTTGCATCTCCCGGCGAGCGCCATCCATGCAGGGAACAATGCGGTCGAGCGGGCGGCGATCCTTTCCGTCAAGGTGGCCGATCTCGCCCCGGGCGCCGGTTCCGCGATCGTCAGCTACATGTTCGGCTATCGGAGCCACGAGCTGATCGAGGTGAATATCGTCTGGTCGAAGCCGAGCGATCCAAGCCTGACGCCGGAGCGGCTGGCGGTGATCGGAGCGAGGCTGCAGGCCTATTTCGCAACCGAGAAATTTCCGCCCGCTCAGACGGCGATGAATGTGGGACTGGCCGACGGTATCCTGCTATTCCGTACTGTCGATCCGGCCGGGGCGGCAATCGCGCTCATTCTTTCGGGGCCGGTGCACCATGACGCGAAGAGTGGCCAGCGCGTGCTGACGCCGGAGACGCTGTCGCTGGCCTATGCGGCGGATGCCGCGCACCCGGACGTGTTCCGGCTGGAGAAGGGCTCCTTCTGACATTGGCCGGTAAGGAAGGTGGTGCAGTGAAGGCTGCGGATGATGCCGATACCTCTCGCCGCAGGATGGATCGCAACCATACGCGACACTTGCTGGCCGAGGCTGCGCGGCGCGCTGCAGACTATCTTGAAGGGTTGAGCAACCGGCCTGCAGGCCCATTGCCGGGCGCGGTCGAGAGACTTGTGGACGCACTCGAGGCGCCGCTTCCGGACCGAGGCACCGACAGTGCCGCGATCCTCGCCTTTCTGGACGCATTCGCCTCTCCGGCCACGGTTGCGAGCGCGGGCGGGCGATATTTCGGGTTCGTTACGGGCGGTGCTATGCCCGCTGCACTGGCGGCGAATTATCTTGCCGGTGCCTGGGATCAAAACAGCTTCAGTTGGATCAGTTCTCCGGCGATCGCCGCCATCGAAGAGGCTGCGCTCAGATGGATCAAGGATGCTCTCGGTATTGCCATGACTGCCGAAGGTGCGCTGGTGACCGGCGCCACGATGGCGCAGTTCACGTGCCTCGCGGCGGCGCGTAACCGGGTGCTGAAAGCAGCGGGTTGGAACGTCGGTGCCGATGGCTTGTTTGGAGCACCGGAGATCACTGTCATCGTGGGCGAGGAAGCCCATGCGTCGCTGTTCAAGGTCCTCTCCATGCTGGGTCTCGGGCGGGACCGCGTCCGGAAACTCGGAGCTGACGATCAGGGGCGTATAGCGGTGCACCGACTGCCCGATATCACCGGCCCGACGATCGTCTGCCTGCAGGCAGGAAACGTGAATTCCGGGGCGTTCGATCCGGCGGAGCCTCTGATCGAATGGGCGCATGGTGGCGGCGCCTGGGTTCATGTCGACGGGGCATTCGGCATCTGGGTCCTGGCGTCGGCGGAAAAAGGCTTACTGGCAAAGGGATTCACCGCCGCCGATTCTTGGGCGCTGGATGCCCATAAATGGCTCAACGTTCCCTACGATTCGGGGATTGCCCTGGTCAGGGATGCGAGCGCCCTGCAAGACGCGATGGCGATCAGCGGCGCCTATCTCATGTCTGGTCGCCGCCGCGAGGCGATGAACCTGACACCGGAGAGTTCAAGGCGCGCTCGCGCCGTCGAAATCTGGGCCGCGCTCAAGGCGATGGGACGCCAGGGGTTATCGGAACTCGTGGCACGGAATTGCCGGCAGGCGCGGAGGCTGGCCGCGGTGCTCACGGATGCGGGCGTCGAGATCATGAATGACGTCGTCCTCAATCAGGTTGTCGTCAGCTTCGGCAGTGACCAGCGAACCAACAAGGTGATCGCGAAGATCCAGGACCAGGGCGAGTGCTGGTGTGGTGGAACGATTTGGCACGGTCGGGCGGCGATGCGGATCAGCGTCAGTTCCTGGGCGACCACGGACGAAGATCTCGAACGATCGCTCGCTGCCATTCTGGGGGCGGCGCGAAGTGTGCCCCCAGGATGACGGATTTTGCGGGTGACGGATCGGGGGGTGACGGGTCTGGCATCGTGAGCGCTCTTCAGCGAAGGCGCCGGTTCGTTGACCACGCTTCGATCCGGATGCTATCCGGCTTTCTTCTCTGTACTCGGAAGAAAGGCTGAAGGCGGTGGATCTCGGGCTCAAGGGTCGGATCGCGCTCGTCACCGGTGCGAGCAAGGGAATCGGCAAGGCGATTGCGCGTGGGCTCGCCCGGGAGGGATGCAGCGTGGCGCTCGCTGCGCGCACGGCCGCGGAATTGGCGGTGGCCGCGGAGGAGATCCACACCGAGACCGGCGCCCAGACCCTGGCCGTTTCCGCCGATCTGACGCGGACGGAAGATGCCAAGCGGATGGTTGCCCGGGTGATCGAACGGTTTGGCCGGCTCGATATCCTGGTCAACAATGCCGGTGCAGCGAGAGGTGGCGTCATCGAGCAACTGACGGATGACGATTGGGAAGCGGCTCTGCAACTGAAATTTCTGGGCTACGTCAGATCCGTGCGCGCCGCACTGCCGCACATGCGAGGCCAGGGCGGCGGGCGGATCGTCAACCTGATCGGCAATGACGGGGTGAAGCCGTCGTACTGGGAAATCGCGCCGGGCGCGGCCAATGCGGCGGGGCAGAATCTCACGCTTTCGCTGGCCGGACAGTTCGGCAAGGAGAACATCACCTTCGTGGCCGTCAATCCCGGCCCCGTGCGCACCGAGCGGTGGGATGGGCTGGTGCGCGCGATGGCGCGCGACATGCGCCTCTCGGTCGAGGAGGCGGGCAGGCTCGCCCCGCGGAGCATTCCGCTCGGCCGCATCGCCGAGCCGGAAGAGGTTGCGGATCTGGTGGTGTTTCTGGCCTCAGAGCGAGCACGCTTCATCAACGGCACGATGATCGAGATCGATGGCGGCCAGCAGAAGGCAGTGATGGACGCGCTGCGCAATGGCTGAGTGCGCAATGGCTGGGGCGGCAACGCCCCGGCCCTTGCCCTCGTCTTCCCCTCGGCGTCCCGAACTCCGCCCCCTGCTGCTCGGCCGGGGCCGCTTCCTCGATGATCTTGCACTCCCCGGCATGCTGCATGCCGCCTTCGTCCGGAGCCCGCACGCAGCGGCAGGGATCGAGGCGATCGAGACCGCACGTGCGCGGGCGATGCCGGGGGTCGCGGCAGTGCTGACGGGGGCGGACCTCAGAGGCCAGGTGCGGCCCATCGTGACCCGGCTCGAACCCGAGAGAGGGGCGATCTACCGGGCGAGCGAATGGCCGGCGCTGGCCTTGGGCGAAGTGCATTACGTGGGCGAGGCGGTTGCGGTCGTGGCCGCGGAAAGCCGCTACGTCGCCGAAGACGCGGCGGCGGAAATTGCCGTCGCCTACGCCCCCCGGCCGGCCGTGGCCGAGGTCTCTTCGGCGCTGGCGCCCTCGGCGCCGGCTGTTCACGAGGGGCTTCCCGACAACCGCCTGTTTACGACGACGCTCGGCCAGACGTCCGCCCCGGATGACAACGCGATCTCCGTCGGTGCGCGCTTCCGCCATCCACGTGTCACCGGTGCGGCGATCGAAAATCGCGGTGCGCTCGCCGAGTTCCGGCGCGCAGAAGGCGAACTCGTGCTCTGGAGCGCCACGCAGATCCCGCATCTCTTACGCACGCTGCTCCGCGAATGCCTGCGGCTCGACGGCATTTCGGTGCGCGTGATCGCACCGGACGTGGGCGGCGGCTTCGGCATCAAGATGCAGGCTTTCCCCGAAGAGCTGGTGGTTGCACATCTGGCACTCCGGCTCGGCCGACCGGTCAAATGGACCGAGGACAGGATGGAGAATCTGCTCGCGAGCGTGCACGCGCGCGATGTTATCGTGGAGGCGGAACTCAGCGCCCGGAGCGATGGCGCCTTCGTTTCACTCGCGGCTCGGGCCTCGGTCAATGTCGGCGCCTACTCGAGTTATCCGCTCTCCGCGGCGCTCGAGCCGCTGACCATCGCGAGTGCGCTTCCCGGGCCCTATCGGTTTCCCGCCTATCGCTATCAGGGCTCGGCGGTGGCAACGCATTGTTGTCCGGTCGGCGCGTTTCGCGGAGTCGGCTTCACGATCGGGCCGCTGGTGACTGAAGGACTGATCGATCGTCTCGCCCGCAAGCTTGGCGTCGATCCACTGGAACTGCGCACCCGCAACCTGATTTCCCGAGCCGAAATGCCGGCCAAGAGCGCCGCCGGCGTGCTCTATGACAGCGGCGACTATCCGGCGCTGCTGGCGGCTGCGGCCGAGCGGGCGGGCTATCGGCAATGGCGGGAAGAGCAGGCGCGCGGGCGTGCGGAAGGCCGCGCACTTGGCATCGGGATTGCCTGCTTCGTCGAGGCGACGGGCATGAACCGCGCGGTGTATAGAAGGCGCGGCATGGTCCATGTTCCGGGCTATGACGCCGCCCGGCTGACACTCGAGCCCGACGGCACGCTCGAGGCGGCAGTCAGCACGCCTTCGCAGGGCCAGTGGCAGCGGCATGCTTTTTCCCGCCTGCTTGCCGAGCGGCTTGGCATTGCCGAGGGCGGGATCCGTATCGTGCTTGGCGATACTGCCCGCACGCCCTATGGCTCCGGGACGTTCGCCTCGCGCGGCATGGTGGGCGGAGGCGGTGCGCTGCTCGCCGCGGCGGGGCAGCTCGAGGAGCGGTTGCTCGTGCTCGCCTCGTCGTTCTGGAACTTGCCGATAGATGCGTTCCAGTACTGTAACGGCGGAGTCGAGCAGACCGGGCATCCGTGCGAACGGCTCAGCCTGGCCCAACTCGCTTCCTATGGGTACGGACCCGATGCGCCGCTGGCCGCGGAGAGCGAACCCGGAATCGTCGTTCATTGCACATACGATCCGCCGATTTCACCCCATTCGGCGGCGGTGCATCTGGCCTTCGTCGAGGTGGACCGGCCGACCGGCAGGGTCAGGATCATCCGCTACGTGGTCGCCGAAGACTGCGGACGGATGGTCGATCGGGCAGGGGTTGATGGGCAGATCTGCGGCGGTATTGCTCAGGGTATCGGCTCGGCGCTGCTCGAAGAAATCGTCTATGACGACGCGGGCCAGCTGCTTACCGCGAGCCTCGCCGATTATTTGTTGCCGACCGCGGCCGACATTCCGCCGATCGAGATCCTGCACCGCGAGACCGCCGCGGCCGGCATCGAGGGAGGGATGAAGGGCGTGGGCGAAAGCGGGGCGATCGGCGCGCCGGCGGCGATCGCAGGGGCAGTGCTCGATGCCTTGGATGCGGCTCCGGAGGAGGTCCGGCTGCCGCTCACCCCCGCTCGCGTGCGCGCGCTCGCATGACGCCGGGGACGCGCGAGCGCGAGTGGCAGGTGATTGGCCGTGAGCTTGCCGAACGCCCGGAGCTGAGGCGCTTTCTTACCGGGGACGGGCGGTTCGTCGATGATATCGACCTGCCGCACATGCTGCATGCGGCCGTGCTGCGGAGCCCCTACGCACATGCCGAGGTGCGTCGGCTGGTGACCGATGAGGCCGCCCGGTTACCGGGAGTGGCGGCGATCTTCACCGCCCGCGATCTCGGGCCGGAACCCAGGAAAATCCCGGTCAGGCTCAATCCGTACGCGACGCTCGACCCTTATCTCCAGGTACCGCTGGCCGGAGAGCGACTGCGTTACGTCGGCGAGCCGATTGCACTGGTGGTCGCAGTTTCGCGGGCGATCGCCGAAGATGCGCTGGGGTTGATCGGGCTCGAGGTCGCTGAACTTCCGGCGGTGACCGACGCGCTTGGCGAACCGCCGGCGACGCTGTTTGCGGACTGTGCGGACAATGTCGCCTGCCGTTTCAGCGACGGTTTCGGCGATCTCGAAGGCGCGTTGGGTGCGGCCGAGGAAATCGTCTCGTTCCGTTTCCGGACTGGACGCCACAGCGCCGTGCCGCTCGAGACGCGGGGGATTCTGGCGGCGTTCGATCGCGGACATCAGCGCCTCGACGTGTTCGGGTTTACCAAAGTACCGCACTTCAATCGCGGCGTGCTGGCCGGGATGCTCGGCATCCCGGAGCGGAACCTGCACGTGGTGGTGCCGGATGCGGGTGGGGGCTTCGGGGTGCGCGGCGAGTTCTATCCGGAAGATTTTCTGATTCCCTTCGCGGCGATGCGGCTCAGGCGCCCGGTGAAATGGATCGAGGACCGGCTCGAGCATCTGGTGGCTGCCAACCACTCGCGCGAGCAGCACTATGCGATGCAGCTCGGACTCACCCGCGCCGGCCGGCTGCTCGGGATCGAGGTCAGGATCGTCAACGACATGGGGGCTTATATCCGGACCCACGGCGTGATCGTGCCCGAACTCGCCGCCGGCATGTTTCCCGGCCCGTATCGCTTCGCGGCGTATCGCGCCGAAGTCAGCGCGGTGATGACCAACAAGACGCCGACCGGTACCTATCGAGGTCCCGGGCGGTTCGAGTGCAATGCCGCTCGTGAACGGCTGATCGATGTTGCGGCGGCGCGGATCGGGATCGCTCCCGACGAACTCAGGCGACGAAACTTCATTGCCGCGTCTGACATGCCCTGGCGCGCCGGCACGCACGCGCTCGGCGAAGAAGTGGTTTACGACAGCGGAGACTACTCCGCCGCACTCGCCGATGTGCTGGCCCGGTCCGGCTACGCGAGCCGCCGCGCTCACGGCCGATCCGGCCGGCTCTGCCGTGGGCTTGGGATCGGCTGCTTCGTCGAGAAGACCGGCAAGGGCCCATGGGAGGGTGCGCGTGTCGCGCTCGACCGGAGTGGCGTGATCGCAGTTGCAACCGGAGCCGCGAGCCTCGGCCAGGGCATCGAGACGATGCTGGCGAAGGTTGCCGCCGAGGCGCTCGGGCAGAAGCCGGCGGCGATCCTGGTCCGGGCCGGGGAGATGGAGTTGCTTGAGTTCGGCACCGGCAGCTTCGCGAGCCGTGGAACCGTGCTGGCGGGCAATGCCGCGTGGCAGGCGGCGCGAGAACTCGCGCGGAGGCTGCTCGAGCTTGCCGCCGGAGGGCTTGGCACGGCGGCGAGCGAGCTCAAGCTGGTTGCCGGTGCAGTCGAGGCGGCGGACGGCAGGCGCGTCGCCCTTTCGACGCTCGCCGCGGCCGCGGATCCGCTCGGCCCGGAACTGGCGGTGACGGTGTACTTCCCGGCGCCGCACATGGCTTATGCCTACGGAGCGGTGATTGCCGAGGTCGAGATCGACCGCGCACTCGGCCGGATTTTGCCGCGGACGCTCTGGATCAGCTACGACGTCGGCACGGTCATCAGTCCGGAGGTTGTGCGCGCACAGATCGAAGGCGGTGCGGCGCAAGCGATCGGGGGCGCGTTGCTGGAGGAATTCCTCTATGACGATGCCGGACAACTGCAAAGCGGATCGCTGGTCGATTATCTGCTGCCGGTTGCCGACGCAATGCCGGCGATCGAAGGGCGGGACCTGGGTCTTTCGCCCTCGCCCCTTAATCCGCTCGGCGTCAAGGGCGCGGGCGAAGCCGGTCTGGTTGGCGTCGGTGCCGCGCTCGCCAACGCAGTTGCCGACGCGCTTGGCCGGCCCGAGGCGGTGGATCGGTTGCCGATGACGCCAGAAAGGGTGTGGCGCTGGGCGCAAGCGCCCACACACGCGGCATGAAGCCCGCACCGTTCTCCTGGTGCCATCCGTTGACGCTCGAGGACGCACTCTCGCTCCTCGGCCGCTACGGTGAGGAAGCGAAGGTCCTGGCCGGTGGCCAGACGCTGACGCCACTCCTCAATATGCGTCTCGCCTCACCTTCGGTGCTGATCGACATCAATGACGTGGCGGAGCTTGTCGGCTGGCGAGTGGAAGCGGGCGGACTCGTGATTGGTGCAATGACGCGTCAGAGCGCGCTCGAGGATGATCCCGGAGTGGCGGAGCTGCAGCCGGCTGTGGCGCTGGCGCTGCCGCATATCGCGCACCGCGCGATCCGCAACCGCGGCACGGTGGGTGGCAGCCTCGCGCATGCGGACCCGGCGGCCGAATGGCCGGCGCTCGCGACCCTGCTCGAGGCCAGATTCGTCATTCGAAGCAAGGCGCGCGGCACTCGGGAACTGTTGCCGGATGCATTCTTCATCACGCATCTGACGACGGCACTCTCCGCCGATGAGATCCTGTGTGAAGTCCGGCTCCCGCCTTCGCCGCCTGAAGCCGGTTATGCGGTCATCGAGTTTGCGCGCCGGCACGGCGATTTCGCGCTGGCCGGAGCGATGGTGCGGCTCGAGCGGGGCGCAGAAGGACGGCTGCGCAATCCGCGCCTCGTGCTGTTCGGAGTTGGACGGCGGCCACTCCGTGCGTCTGCCGCCGAGGCGAAGCTCGCCGATGCGCGGCCCGAGGATCGCCTGTTCGCGGCTGCGGCGGCGATCGCCGCCGGCGAATGCGATCCCTATGATGATCTGCACGCCTCGGCCGAGTACCGGCGGCACCTTGCCGAAGTGCTCGCGGGGCGCGCACTCGAAGAGGCATTAGCGCACGTCGATGCGGCAGGCGCCGATGGAGGAAAGCGTGACTGAACCGGAGAGAGAGCCGCGCAACATTCGCGTGGCGGTCAATGGGACAGAATACGAGCGGCGGGTCGAACCGCGCCTTCTTCTGGTCGATTTCCTCCGCCATGACATCGGGCTCACCGGGACCCATGTCGGCTGCGAGCACGGGGTTTGCGGGGCCTGTACCGTCAGCTTCGATGATGCGCCCGTGCGTTCCTGCCTGATGTTTGCGGTGCAGGCGGATGGCCATTGCATCGGGACGATCGAGGGCATGGCCGAGGGCGAGAGGCTGCATCCGTTACAGATGGCGTTCTGGGAACTGGGCGGCTTGCAGTGCGGCTTCTGCACTCCGGGGGTGCTGATCACGGCGCGTGACCTGCTGCGGCGCAACCCTGACCCCTCCGAACAAGCGGTGCGCGTGGAATTGTCGGGGAACCTTTGCCGCTGCACCGGATATCAGAGCATCGTTGCCGCGGTGCTCGAAGCCGCGCGAAAGCTTCGCCAGGCGCCGCCCTGAGGCGAGGGTCCCCAAGGCGAGGACCCCAGGGCGATTACAGAGTCCGGGCCTCGCTTTAGGGAGAGGAATTTGGCGTCCGCGGATCGGGCTGCTATGCTTGCACGCAACAGGCTTCGTCGCAGGCGGGGAGGGGCTCACATGGGCAGGATTGGATCGGTGCTGGCGGGTCTTGCGCTGGCGATCGGGTTGGTACCGGCGGGAGCCAATGCCGCGGCCAAGCCGAAATCGCTTTCGATCGCGATCGTCACTTTTTTTTCCGGCTCCGGTGGGGTTGTCGGTGGGCCCTCTGTCAATTCCGCCAAGTTGACCATTGATGAAATCAACCACGCGGGTGGCATCGATGGCGTGCCGCTCACCGCCCGCTATGTCGATGAATCGGGCGGGGCCACCAAGAACGTCGCCGAATTCCGCTCGCTCGCCCCGGATGTGGCGGCGATCGTCGGCTATGTCTCGAGCGGGGATTGCCTGGCCGTGGCACCGATCGCCGATCAGCTCGAGCGTCTTACCATCTTGTCCGATTGCACCACCAACGCCTTGTTCGAGGGCCACAGCGATAAGTGGGTGTTTCGCACTCAGCCGCCGGCATCGACCAATGCGCTCGCGATGGCGCTCTACATCGCGAAGACCCATCCGCATCTGA
>JBOHMK010000071.1:0-2811 GCA_050730115.1 Acetobacteraceae bacterium | reverse complement strand
GGCCATGGGTTTCATGCCCGGCGGGTCGGCAGCGCCGGTGGGGAACTAAAATGTCCAGTCGCAGCCATGTCCGATGACAGACCCACACTCCGCCTCCATGAGTGAGAATCCCCACGTCGGACAGATTCGAGGCGAATCGGCCAGGAAGTTTATGGCACAGTAATACCGGCCGCGTGCTGAAGACGGTGTCGCGGCGTCCGCCAGCAAAATACGCGGGGCTCTGCCCCGCACGCGGCCATTGGCCCGCCCTTCTCTCAAAGTTCGGGGGCCTCAGGCCGCCGAGGTCCCATTGGGCGGGTCAAGGGCGGAGCCCTTGCCCTGCCTTTTCAGCAGACTCCTGCTCCGCGTGATCCGCGCCAAACAACGGACATCTGAGCGCGTCAGAGACAGCCGGCGCTCGCTCAAGGCGTTGCCGAGGCACCCGCCGCCTCGGCCGGTACCTCGATCGGCTCCGGTGCAACCTCAACGCGTGCCACGCGGCGCCCGTCCATTTCGATGACCGCGAAGCGCCAGCCGCCGAACACGATCCGGTCACCGACCTGCGGCACGCGCCGCAACAATGCCAGTACCAGGCCACCGAGCGTGTTGTAGCTTCCTCGCGCCGGCAGATCGGGCAGAACGAGGCGCGCCTTCAGTTCATCGACCGGCAGCAGCCCGTCGAACACCAGGACGCCTTCCGTCGCCGGCTGGCCGGCGACCAGGGAAGGTGCCGCAGCGGTGGCATCGCCGACGATCGCGGCCAGCACGTCGGCGGCCGTCACCACCCCCTCGAAACTCCCATACTCGTCCATCACCAGCGCCAGCCCAAGCGCATCCGCCCGCAACAGCTCCATCGCATCGAGTGCGGACACCGTATCCGGCACCACCACCGGTTGATGCAGCACCGGGGTAAGTGCCAGCGCCTGGCCATCAATCATCCGGTTGAGCAACTCCTTGGCGAGCACCACGCCCACCACGTTGTCGACCGACCCGTCACCGACCACGAAGCGTGAATAGGGGCTCGCCTTCAGCGTTGCTCTGAGTTCGGCCGGCGGGTCGGCCCGGTTGAGCCAGGCGACCTCGGTGCGCGGCGTCATGATCGCACGCACTTTCTTGTCTGCCAGCCGCAGTACGCGCTCGATCATCTGCCGCTCTTCGATTTCGAGCACGCCCGCCTGCTGGCCTTCCGCCACCAGCGCCTTCAGTTCCTCCTCGCTTACCGGCGGCAGCGTGACGCGCCCCCAGCCGATCAGCCTGAGAACGAAAGTCGTCGAGGCGCCGAGCAGCCAGACCACCGGCGCCGCTATCCGGGTCAGCACGGCGATCGGTCCGGCGACCTTGGCGGCAATCGGCTCGGCACGCCGCAGTGCAAGTTGCTTCGGTACCAACTCGCCGATGACCAGCGTGAAGTACGTGATCGCGATCACCACGGCTGCCAGCGCTAGAGGCTCGGCCACCGGCGCCAGCGCCGGCACCGTCGTCAGCCAGCCTGCGAACCCGGCGGCGATCTGCGCACCGCCATAAACCCCGGTCAGGATGGCAACCAGGGTGATCCCGATCTGCACCGTCGGCAGATAGGTCTGCGGCTCCTCGATCAGCCGCCGAGCCTGCGCTGCACCCCTGACGCCGTTGCGGGCAAGTGCGGCGAGCCGCGCCCGTCTTGCCGACACCAGCGCCAGCTCGCTCATGGCGAACAGGCCGTTGATCAGGATCAGCAGCACTACGAACAGGATCTCGAACAGAACCGCCATTACGCTTCAGCCTCCACAGGATTCGCCGGCATACCGCGATCGGCGTTCCCGACCTTCCGGCTGGTTCGCAGCAACCGCATCAAATTCCTTGTTTTAGCCATATTGGGGCCGAGACCGCGCCGCAGTGGAGCACATCTTACGCGCCCAGCAGCGGGCATACTGTTCGCTGTCCGGAATCTTCCCGAGATGACCCTCCCCGCAAGGCCGTTCGCCGCCCGGACTCCGTCCAGAATTCGGACCGGCACGTCGTTCCTCAACGCCACTACGCTGCTCACCCTTCTGCTCGCCGCCGGTGCGGCGCTCCTGATCTGGTGGGCACTCGATCGCCCGGGATTCGTTCCACCCTACCGGGGCGAGATCGGCGGGCTCGCCTTTTCCCCGTTCCGTCAGGGGCAAAGCCCGGAAACCGGCGTCTTTCCCTCAAAGTCCGAAGTGCGTGCCGACCTCCGTCTCGCCGCCACGATGACGCACCAGATCCGCACCTACACCGTCGCCGGCGTAGAGGGCGAGATTCCGCGCCTCGCCCGTGACCTGCCACTCAGGATCACACTTGGTGCCTGGCTCGACCGCCACCCCGAGGCCAACGCCGCCGAGATCAGCCGCGTGATCGCCATCGCCGATGCGAGCCCGAATGTGCAGTCCGTGATGGTCGGGAACGAGACCATCCTTCGCCACGACCTCACGCCGGATCAGCTGATCGCCGACATCGAACGCGTGCGGCGCGCGGTCCACGTGCCGGTTTCAACCGCCGAGCCCTGGCATGTCTGGCTGCATCATCCGGAGCTTGCCAACGCCGTTGATTTCATCACCGTTCATCTGCTGCCCTACTGGGAAGGGCTGCCGATCGACGACGCGCTCGCGTTTACCGAGCAAAAACTCGCCGAGGTCCGGGACGCCTTTCCCGGCAAGCGAGTGGTGATCGGCGAAATCGGCTGGCCCTCCGACGGCGTCACGATCGGCGGCGCGGTCGCGAGCCGGATCAACCAGGCGGATTTCCTCCGCCGTTTCTTCCGGATCGCCGGGCGCCAGCATCTCGACTATTTCGTCATGGAAGCGTTCGACCAGCCCTGGAAGACCAGCT
>JBOHMK010000070.1:0-4179 GCA_050730115.1 Acetobacteraceae bacterium | reverse complement strand
GACAGCAGCCACCCCGCCCGGGCGGGGTGGGCGGCAAGACCGCTGGCGGAGCCCGGGCGTTGACGGCGACCGAGCTTGCCGCCCGACAGAAGGCGCTGGCCGAGCAGCAGCGCGAGCAGGCCAAGCGGGACGCTGAGAGGCGGGAGGCGGAGAAGATTTCGATCCTTTCGGCGGCCGAGGAAGCTCGCCGTAAGGCCGAGGAGGAAGCAAGAAAGGCCGCGGAGGAGGCGGCAGAAGCGGCGGCTGAAGCGGCGAAACGCGAGGTCGAAGCGGTGGCGAGGCAGGCCGAGGAAGCGCGCGTGGCTGCCGAGGCGGCGGCGGGCGCACCCGAGGAGGCACGGCGGCGCGCGGCGGCGGAAGCACCCACGGGACAGCCGAGTGGCACCCTCAGGCTGAAGCCGGCGCGGCCGGGCGAGGAGGACGATGAGGTGCGGCCGGTGCGCCGGCCGGGGGCGGCGCTGGCCCCGCGCAAGCCGCAGGTAGCGGCACCGAAGAAGAGTTTGGAAGATCGCCGTCGCGGCGCCAAGATCGATGTTCAGGCGGCAATCGAAGGCGAGGACGAACGTGTCCGCAGCCTTGCCTCGGTGCGGCGCCAGCGCGAGCGCGAACGTCGGCAGGCCGAACTCGAACTGCTGCGCTCTGACCAGGTGAAGGTGGTGCGCGATGTCGTGCTGCCGGAGACGATCACGGTCCAGGAGTTGGCGAGCCGGATGGCCGCGCGTGCCGGCGATGTGATCAAGGCGCTGATGAAGCTTGGGGTGATGGCGACCATCACCGAGACGCTGGATGCGGACACCGCCGAGTTGGTGGTGCAGGAATTCGGCCACCGGGCGAAACGGGTCTCGGAGGCCGATGTCGAGCTTGGCCTCGAGGGCGAGGCCGACGCCGAAGCCGACCTGCTGGCACGACCGCCGGTGGTGACGGTGATGGGCCATGTCGATCATGGCAAGACGTCACTTCTGGATGCGCTCCGCGCGACCGACGTCGCCGCGGGCGAGGCGGGAGGCATTACCCAGCATATCGGCGCCTACCAGGTGGTGCTGCCTGCGGGCGCGCGCGTCACCTTCATCGATACGCCTGGCCACGAAGCGTTCACCGCGCTGCGTGCGCGGGGTGCCAGCGTGACCGATATCGTCGTTCTGGTAGTGGCCGCGGATGACGGGGTGATGCCGCAGACGGTGGAAGCGATTCGCCACGCGCGCGCCGCCAACGCCCCGATGATTGTCGCCATCAACAAGATGGACAAGCCGGGTGCCAACCCTGCCCGGGTCCGCAACGAGCTGTTGCAGCACGAGGTTGTGGTCGAAGAAATGGGCGGCGACACTCAGGACGTTGAAGTCTCGGCGATCAAGCGGACAGGGCTCGACCGGCTGCTGGCGGCGATCCTGGTGCAGGCCGAGATTCTCGAGCTCAGGACGAATCCGAATCGGCCGGCGGAAGGAACGGTGATCGAGAGCCGACTCGATCGCGGCCGCGGTCCGGTGGCGACCGTCCTGGTGCAGCGGGGAACGCTGCATCAAGGGGACATCGTGGTGGCCGGGGCTGAATGGGGCCGGGTCAGGGCGCTGCTCGATGAGCGCAACCGGGCATTGGACGAGGCCGGCCCCTCGACACCAGTCGAGATCCAGGGCCTGGCCGGGGTGCCGACGGCGGGCGAGCCATTGGTCGCGGTGGAGAGTGAGGCGCGGGCGCGCGAGGTGGCGGAGTTCCGTCAGCGGCGGCTGCGCGACAAGGCTGCGGCCAACAGCGGTGCCGGGCGTGGCACGCTCGAACAGATGCTGGCGCGCATCAGTGCCGGCGAGCAGAAAGAGGTGGCGGTCGTCATCAAGGCAGACGTTCAGGGCAGTGCGGAGGCGATCGAGGCGAGCGTGCTCAAGCTCGGCAACGATGAAGTGAAAGTGCGCGTGCTGCATGCCGCGGTCGGGCAGATCACCGAAAGCGACATCGTGCTGGCGAAGGCCTCGAACGCAGTGGTGCTCGGATTCAATGTGCGCGCCACGGCACAGGCCCGCGAGCTTGCCAGCCGCGAAGGTGTCGAGATCCGCTACTACAGCATCATCTACGAGCTTGCGGACGATATCGAGAAGCTCGTCAAGGGCCGGATCGCACCGAAGGCACGCGAGCGGTTCCTGGGATATGCGGAGATCCGCAAGGTGTTCGAGATCACCAAAGTCGGCAAGGTCGCCGGTTGCATGGTGACCGACGGCATGGTGCGGCGTGGCGCCGGGGTCAGGCTGCTGCGCGATGGCGTTGTCATCCACACCGGGGAGCTTTCCCAGCTCAAACGCTTCAAGGACGACGCGCGCGAAGTCGCCAAAGGCTACGAGTGCGGGCTTGCTTTTGCCGGCTGGCAGGATCTGCGCGAGGGCGACGTCGTGGAGTGTTTCGAGAACGAACTGGTAGCGGCATGAAGCGAGGCCAGCCCTCGCCGCGCCAGTTACGAGTCGCCGAGGAAATTCGTCACATCCTCGCAGCGATGTTCGTCAAGGCGTCGTTTCGTGATCCGCTGCTGGCGGCGGTGCACATCACGGTGACGGAAGTCCGCATCAGCGCTGACCTCCGGCGTGCGACTGCCTACGTCGCCCGGTTCGGACGGAACGATATCGGCGAGTTGATGCCGGCGCTGGCGCGTGCCGCGCCGTCTTTACAAGGCGAAGTCGGGCGGGCGCTCAAGCTCAGGCATACGCCGAGCCTGGTGTTCGCTGCCGATGCGGCACTCGAGGCGGCGGGACGGATCGAGGCAGTGCTGCGTTCTCCTGCCGTGGCCAGGGATCTTGCGCCGGAGAGATGAGGCGAGGGCGCGGGCGGCCGCTCGATGGCTGGCTGGTGGTGGACAAGCCGGCGGGGATGACCTCTGCCCAGATCGTCAACCGGGTGCGGTCTCTGTTCGGGGCGGCGAAGGCAGGGCACGGGGGCACGCTCGATCCGCTGGCGACCGGGGTTCTGCCGGTGGCATTCGGGGCGGCGACGAAAACCATCCCCTATCTCGTGGATGGCTGCAAACGTTACCGCTTCACGCTTTGCTGGGGCGAGGCCCGCGACACGGATGACGCCGACGGAACGGTGATCGGACGTGCCGAGGCGCGGCCGGGCGAAGTGGAGATCCGGACCGCGCTCGCAGATTTCCGGGGCGAGATCATGCAGGTGCCGCCGAGCTTCTCGGCCGTCAAGGTGAGCGGTCAGCGCGCCTATGATCTGGCGCGCGCCGGCGCCCCGCCAGTGCTGCAGGCGAGGCCGGCGCGGGTCATCGAGTTCACACTGCTCGGCGTTGCCGATCACGATCACGCCGAGTTCGAGGTGGCGTGCGGCAAGGGCGTCTATATGCGGAGCCTGGCACGTGACCTTGCGGTGAGGCTCGGCACGCTCGGGCATGTGGCGGCGCTGCGGCGCCTCAGCGTCGGCCCGTTTACCGAGGCGCGTGCAATTCCGCTGGACAAGATCAAACAGAGGGAGGATAGGAGCCTCGCCTTCCCTGACCTCCTGCTTCCGGTCGCAACTGCGCTGGCCGACATCCCGGCGCTGGTCTTGACTCGGGCGGAGGCGGCTTCTGTCGGGCGCGGCCAGGCGATCAGCCTGGCTCAGTTGATGGGTCGGATTCCGGAGCAGGCGGACCCTCAAGGAGGGGCCATCAGGGTTCTGGTGGGGGAGGAGGTGTTCGGGATTTGCCGGCTTTCGGACGGCTGGCTGTACCCGGAACGGCTGTTGGCCCGGAGAGGAGGACCTGATGTCGATCACGGCTGAGCGCCGGCAGGCGCTGGTTTCGGAATACGCGACCAAGGCGGAGGATACCGGCAGCCCGGAAGTGCAGGTGGCACTGCTGAGCGAACGCATTGCCAACCTGACCGAGCATCTGAAGGGGCACAACAAGGATTTCCACAGTCGCCGGGGCCTTCTGACCCTGGTGGGGCGCCGGCGGCGGCTGCTCGACTATCTGAAGGGAAAGGATGCCAAACGCTACGAATCGCTGATCGGGCGGCTCAGTCTCCGCCGCTGAGAGTGGCGCCGCCGGGGCCCGACCCTCTGCCAGGTCTTGCGTTATCCGAGCGGGAAGAGAAGGGAATGGCGAGCGCCTTGGGGCCAGAAGAAAAGTGCCCGGAGGCTTGCACCGATTGGGGTGATTGCGGCGCGCCAGGCATTGCACTGGTTCCATCGATCCAGGCAAACGAGTGAGAGGAAGGT
>JBOHMK010000069.1:0-2717 GCA_050730115.1 Acetobacteraceae bacterium | reverse complement strand
GGAGCGCCTGGCTCGCGGACATCGCGCGAAATTCGGCGCGGGTAGGTTCCAGCGCGTTCGATTTCAACGACAGCATCACCGTGGTCCCTTAGACAATACGGCCTCCGGCGGATGCAGTTCGGGGGTCTGGGGCCTCAGGCCACCCAAGGTCCCTTTGGGGGTCAAGGGCGGAGCCCTTGCCCTGGCTCTTCAGCATACTCCCGGGCGGTTCCGGCGGCGGTTCCGGGCGCGGCCACGGAAGATCCGGTGTGACGCGCTGAAGCGGCGGCGAGGAGATTGGCGATCGAAAGCTCTTCGGTCGGAAGCTCGCGCGCCACCTTGCCGTGATCGAACACGATCGCACGATGGCAGACCTTGGCGATTTCTTCGAAATCTGTCGAGACGATGATAATGGCGGCTTCCCGGGCGAGTGCCTCCTCGAACAGACCATAGATTTCCACCTTGGCACCAACGTCGACACCCGCCGTAGGGTCCTCGAAGATGTAGAGTTTGCCGCCGAGATCGAGCGCCCGACCGACCACTACCTTCTGCTGATTGCCGCCGGACAGCGCCTCGATCAGGAGGCCCGGGTCGTTCGGCCGGAGGCCCACCATCTGACCGAGCTTGAGGGCAGCGGTTTGTTCACGGCGCGGTGCGAGGTAGGAGAAGAGGCTCAAGCCCTTGGCCAGTGGATTGATGAACAGGTTCTCGACCACCGTGCGGTAGGGAATGACCGACTCGGCGGCACGGTCGCCGCAAACGAGCACGACGCCGCTTTTCATCGCTGCCTGCGGAGACCCCGGCGCCACCGGCACGCCATCGAGCAGAATCCGCCCTGCCGTCGGCTCGCCGAGGCCAAACAGCGCCCGTCCGACCGCTTCCTGACCACCGCCCCTGAGCCCGGCGAACCCGACCACCTCGCCGGCACGGATGGTGGCATCGATCGGTCCGACGTCGCCCACTCTCAGGCCCTCGAAGACCACGCGGGCCTGGCCGGAGCGGCGCGCCGGCCGGCGGAACAATTCGGCCGCCTCGCCGCCGACGATCAGCAGGATCACCTCCTCCGCCGTCACTTCGGCAATGCGTCGCTCGCCTGCCATCCGCCCGTCACGCAGCACCAGCATGCGATCGGCGATTTCGAACACTTCGTCGAGCCGGTGCGAGACATAGATCATGCCGACGCCTTCCGCGCGCAGCCGGCGCAGCGCCGTGAAGAGCCGCGCTACTTCGTTGGCCGGCAGGCTGGCCGTCGGCTCGTCCAGCACCAGCACTTCGCAGCGGGCAGCGAGCGCGCGCGCAATCGCCACCAGCGATTTCTCGGTGCGGCCGAGGCGCTGGACCCGTACGTCGGGATCGATATCGGCGCCGAGCACCGCGAGTGCCGCCAGCGCTCGCCGCTCGGCGGCGCGGAAATCAATCAGGCCGAAGCGGCGCGGATAGCCAAGCGTGAGGCAGATGTTCTCAGCCACGGTCATCCACTCGACGAGACCGAGATCCTGGTGGATGAACGCGATCGCCAGGTGCTGCGGCGTTTGCGTGGCGTCTTCGCCGCGAAAGAAGATCCGACCGCCGTCGGGCTTGTGCACGCCGGCGAGGATCTTGATCAGGGTCGATTTCCCGGCACCGTTCTCGCCGAGCAGGGCGAGGATCTCGCCCCGTCCGAGCGTGAGATCGACTTCGGAAAGCGCCTGGGTTGCCGCAAAGGCCTTTGAGAGTCGCTGGATGGTGAGGAGCGGGCCCTTTCGTTGCTCCTCCGTACGGTCCATCCCAAAGGCGGAAAGGCCAGCCTGATCGGACATTCGCGGACGTTCCCCAGCGGCCGGAGCAGGCGTGGCCCGAACACGCGCGGCCTGTACAGCAATCGCCTGCACGGGGGTGGCCCGAACGTGCGGCCCCAATGAATTGATCGAGAGCGTATCGCGGCCCCTCCCCGCTCGCAAGCTTCATCGCCTGGACGGCAGGCCAACGCCGTCGGAGGCTTTGGCTATGATGAAGCTTCACTACGCGCCGAGTTCGCGGTTCGTGCGCAACGTAATGATCGCCGCACACGAGACCGGATTGCTGCCGCGGATCACCGCTCTCGGAACCGCGGTCGCGGCCGAACGACCGAACGCCGGGTTGATGCGTGCCAGACCTCGTCCGCTGCGGCGGTCACCCCGCCTGATCCCGGCGCCAACCCGCCCCAGGTTCTGCCTCACTTACATTTTTGCTCAGGCTGCCATCGAACGCAGCAGGCGATGAGGGTGTCCTGCTTTGGCATTAGCGCCGCACTCTCGCGTTTCAGGATCGGTGGTAGTAAGTCATTCATGCCGATGCTTGGCCGACCTGCGCTTATGCTAACCGTGACGTTTCCAGGAGACCCCTTCAGGGGCTCGGCACGCCGCCTGCGACGGCGCTGCCATGGAGGTCCCTATGAACTTTGCCGACATGTATGCGTGGTGGAACCAAGCGGCGCTACATAACCCAACAACTGCCATTTTGTCCAACGACTCCAATTGGGATCGCGGTCGGTTCTTCGCGACCGGCACCGCTTGGCTCGAGGAGAATCGCGCCTTCGCTGCCATGGCAGGCGTAACGCTCGCGGGCGATCGTGCGCTTGACTTCGGTTGTGGTATCGGGCGGATGACGGCGGCACTGGCCAAGCACTACCGAAACGTCGTTGGCATCGACATCTCTGACGAAATGATACGGTTGGCCACCGAGTTCAGTCCATGCGCCAACACACGTTTTGTGCAGGT
>JBOHMK010000068.1:0-11472 GCA_050730115.1 Acetobacteraceae bacterium | reverse complement strand
CCATCTCCCTATGCGGAACATGACTTAGCGAGAAATGAGAGATGAATTCGAAGAGAAAGCTTCGAGAGAGGTGGCGCGGCCATGGCGGGCGGTCGCAAGGTCGTTGCGCGGGGTCCCCTGAAAGCGGGCGTTTCCGAGAGAACCGCCCGGCTTGTCGAAGCTCCTGAGAGTTATTACAATGGTAATAACGTAGTGGGGGTTCATATGGTCGAGCTGAAAGTCCGCAGGTTCGGCAATTCCCTGGGTGTCGTTCTCCCCAAGGAAGTCATCTCTCGTCTGAACACAGAGGACGGCGCGCCTCTCTACCTGACGGAGGCTCCGGAAGGCGGCTATCGCCTTGTGCCCTATGATCCGGATTTCGAGAAGAAGATGGCCAGGGCCGAGGACATCATGCGCCGCTATCGCGACACGCTGCATGTTCTCGCGCAATGACGGGGCCGGTCTGGATAGATGAGCGGGAAGTGCTGATCTTTCATGACCGGCTGCTCGTCCTCCACGGAGGCCTGGCCGGCGTGCGGGATGAGGGGGTGCTGAAGTCGGCGCTCGCGCGGCCGAGGCAGCACGTGGCCTGTGGCGATGCTCCGGACATTGTAGAGCTCGCGGCGCTCTACACGGCGGGCATCGTCAAAGACCATCCCTTTATCGACGGCAACAAGCGCACCGGCTTTGTGCTGGGCATCCTTTTCCCGGAGCTGAACGGCTATGCGTTCACGGCCAGCCAGGAAGATGCGGCCAATGCTGTGATTGCCTTGGCGGCTGGTGGGCTGGACGAGCGGGGCTATTCGGCTTTCTTGAAGGCGAACGCCGCGCCGGTTATGCCGTAGCTGTAAAGCTGGGCCGGGCACTCCGGCGGGCTACTTATCCACAGCTCCTACAGCACCACCCGGGCACGACCTTCGAAAAAAACCCGGCGCAGCGCGCACCTCCGGCCAACGCCCGCACTCCGGACGAATTCCGCGAGGACGATTTTTCGCCGGCCAGGCTTGCCGGGGCCCCACCGGCTCCTCATTGAAGGCCTCCCCGGTGATCTCCCCGGTTCGCCGTCGAGTACGGCGAATCCTGCGCTTGGTCCTTATTCGATTACAGCGAGGGCGAAGCCGTCCCATCCCTTGGTGCCGAGGGTTTGAATCGCGGTCGCACTGAGCCGCGGCTCCGTAGCCAGGAGATCGAAGAAACGCCGGATACCCCTCACCTCCGGATCGGAGCCGTCAGGCGCCAGGATGGCACCTTCTCGCACCACGTTGTCACCGACGATCACCGAGCCCGGGCGGCTCAGGCGGATCGCCCAGGCGAGATACTCGGCATGGTTCGCCTTGTCGGCGTCGATGAAGATCAGATCGAACGGCCCGATCCGTTCTGCCTCCAGCGCCGGCAGAGTCTCGAGCGCCGGTCCGACCCTGAGATCGATGTGCGCTGCGAGCCCGGCGCGGGCGAAATTGGACCGTGCCACGGCAGCATGGTCGTGGTCGGCTTCCAGTGTCACGACCAACCCATCCTGAGAGAGGGCGCGCGCCAGCCAGATTGTGGAGGTGCCACCGAGGGTGCCGATCTCGAGGATTTTGCGCGCGCCCACGATCCGGGCGAGGAGGTAGAGGAGTTTGCCCTGCAGCGGCGAGACATCGATCGCCGGCAGTCCGGCCGCCGCATTGGCTGCAAGCACCGCATCCAGCGCCTCGCCGGGCGGAATGAGTTGCCGGGCAAAGTAGCGATCGACCGCAGCCCATTGCTCCTCGGTCACGCCGGACTACCCCGCCGGCTCGGCGAACGGTTTGGAGGCGGTCGTCGCAACCGGCTGGCGATCGACGCCGATGGCGGCAAAGGGCGCCCAGAAGAACGGCTGAGCGAGCGCCGTCGGCAAGGATTTTCCTGCGTTGTCGAGCATGCCGAGTTCGGCACTCTGTAAACTCGCCGCGATGCTGCCGCCGTGGCGATAGTCTGCGAGCGTGGAGGCCACCAGGTACGCTGCCGCCTGATCGTTCACCGACCAGTGCGTCACCATCAGCGAGCGGGCGCCGGCGAAGAAGAAGGCGCGGGCGAGGCCGGAGAGGCTTTCGCCCGCCGTCCTGCCGCCCGCCCCGCCGGTATTGCAGGCGGAAAGGATGATGACGTTGGCATCGAGATTGAGCTGCATGATGTCGGACGCGGTGAGCAGCGCGTCGGCCGCGCTTTTGGCGCCAACCGGGGCCGAGGTGACGATGGCGGGCTCACTCTGACAGGTGAGTTCGGTCGGCAGGATCGCGTGCGTCGCGAAGTGCAGCACGCGCACATCGGCAAGCGGGGCGTGCATCACCGCCGGGACCGTGAAGTTCCGGCCGAGCAATTCATCCTTCGGTGAGGCCCCGAGCAGCTCACGAGCCGCCGTCAGCTCTCGGACGGCCGAAGGCAGTGGCGGCAGCTCGGAGAACAACTGGGCACTGTCTTTGCACGTGGCCCCCGGAAAGGTCTGATCCGCCTGAGCGAGCGTTACCGGAATGAAATCACCGAAGCCGAACCAGGGAATGGTTGCCCGCGAGGTGCCGGCGACGCGCGCCAGCGAGACAAAGTTGGCCGCCGCCGGCACATGGGTGATGACGAAACGGCGGAGCAGCCAGGGCGCGGCGGTGAGGTCATTCGGATTCGCCGGGCCGGTCAAAAGCACGCCGAATGGAATCGCGAGCAGGGGGCCGGCCGGGGCCACGACGAGGGTGTGCGCCGCCGCGAGCTCGGGCGCCAGACGCCCGAGGGTATCGGCGTAAATCTGATAGGCGATCCTGGTGTTGTACGGCGGCAGCCTGCCCGCCGCATCTGGCACGATGCTGGCGCGGAGCTGCTCCACGAGCTTCGCCATCTCTGCATCGCCTACCGGTACCGGCGCGGCCGAGACCCGGCCATTCGCCAGCACGAACACATATCCGCCCTTCAGATTGAGCGTGATCTCGGCGAAAGCCTCGCCCGGAACCAGCGCATCCAGGACTTGCCTGGCCGTGACCACCTCCTGGACCAGCTGGCCATAATTGGGGGCGGCCGCCTGCAACGCCTGGTCGGCCTCCGCCAATCGATGGCGCGCGGTAGAGATCTGATGCTCGAGTTCGGCCGGCGTGATGGTCAGGGTGGGTGCGGCGAGGGCGTTCGGGTTCGTTTTTTGCGCGGCCACGATGTCACGCTGGCGATACAGACTGGAGAGCGCGTTGGCGGCGTCCTGGCGCTCACGGATCGCTGTGGCGACCTTCGGATCCTTGGCGTTGACGGCAAGCCTGGCCGAGGCTTCGGCAATCTGGCGGCTGGTGATGCTTCCCTGGCCAAGCTGGGAGGCCTGGAACATTTCGCCAAACAGGGCGCTCCGCTCCGCCGGCGCGCGCTCAGCGGCGGTGGCGAACACTGCAAGGCACGGGGCGATCAACTCGGGCCGTGTGCCGCGCTTCAGCGCTTCGAGCAGACTGGTCGCATCCCGGCACACGCCGAGTGCCGCGTCCTGCCGGCCCTGCCTAGCCAAAGAAGCAGCCTGCAGGAGCTCGGTCTCGGCGACCGGCGTGGTCCGCGGCAGCGAGAGATTGAAGTCTCCGGCCGAACGCGAAAGCAGGCTGGCGGCCTCGCCTTCGCGGCCTCCTGCCGCTGCGGCAGCACCGGCGGTTCGCGCGAGCCGCGCGGAAAGGATCGGCATCGTCATGCCGTTGGCGGTTGCCAGGGCCTCGGCGGATGCGACTTTCGCCGCACTTTCCTGATCGTGCCCGAGCAGGCGCAGCGCCACCGCCTGGTAGCGGCGGGTCTCGATCACGCCGAGCAGCGCCGACTGGGTGATCGGATTGAGGAGCAACGTGTCGGCCGCCAGTTGTGGTGTCAGGCTGCCGGAGAGAGTGCCGCCGAAATTGAGCCCGAGGCTTGCGTAGCGGCTCGCGCTGGCGGGTTGGGGCGTGGCATTCAACACGGCAGCCGGCACCAGCGCGGCGTACGCTGCCTCCGACTCCTGAAGCAACTTCAGCGCCTGTTCGTTCTTGCCCTGGTTCAAGGCGTCGAGCCCCTCGGCGTGGAGAAGCCGGGCGCCGGCTGCCTGATCGGCGGCTTTGGGGGCGAGCACGGAGGCGCGGGCGAAGAGCCGGTCCGCCTGTGCGAACTGACCCTGGTCGGAGAGCTGCAAAGCGAGCAAGGTGAGCGCGGTCACGGTGTTGGGATCATTCGCCCCGAGCGCTTTTTCCTGCAGGCTGAGAGCGGCGCGGAAGGCCTGCTCGGCGGCGGCGAAGCTCTCCGCAAGATTGGCGCGGGTGCCGGCCGACATCAGCGCCTGATACTGCCCGACATCGCCTGAACTGAAGGCCTGGGCCGCCAGGCGGCGCGCCATCAGCGCTTCGGCACCTGAAGCCGGAGCCGCGCCGGCTGACGCGGGTGAGGCAGTGCCCGATAGCACGCCGACCGCCCGTTCGATGACCGGCAGTGCCGGGCCGACTCCATCCGCGTACCAGGCCGAGCCGCCGGCGAGGGCGACCAGGGCGACCTGCGGCCAGCCCCCCAGACGGCGCGTGCAGGAAAGCAGCACGGCGGGCTTGCCGCCGGCGATGGTCGTCTGCTCCGGAGCGCCACAGGCGTAGCGGGCGTCGATACCGGAGCGCCAGGTTCCAGTGGTCGCGAGGCGCATCAGGTCGGATTCGTTGGTCGCCGGCCCGCGCCTCACCTCGGCGCTCGGCTGATCCCAGGTGCCGCAATAGATGGCGATCGACTCTCCGCTGGCGGCGCCGCCGGCAGGCTGGCTGGTGCAGGTTTCCCCCGCCGTGTTCTTGCCGAGCACGACGGCGCCTGCGGCGCGACCGGTCGCACCGCTGCCCTGCTCGTACGCCGAGGGCGGCGGGGCGGTGCAACTGGCGAGGAGGGCGGCAGAGAGGAGAAGGGCAGGAAGCTTCCACATGTCAGCAGTAGTCCTGGGGTCAGTAGTCCTGGGCGGCGACGTTGGGCAGCAGGAGTTCGATGTCGCGCTGGTTTGGCTGCGCGCCGACGATCGCGATGCCCGACAGTGGATTGCCCTGGGGCACCTCAGGGGGCGCGATGAAGATGCAGTTGACCGACATCAAGGGGCAAGAGTTCAGGCGGTAGTGTGCGCTCTGGAACGGGCTGATGGTCGCCTTGCTGGAGGCGACGACGCCGGAGAGATTTGAAATCGCGCCGGTCAGGTCGGAGCTGCCGAGATTTCCGATGACGATCAGCGCTCCGAGATCGATCGTGCCGCCGGCGTCGCCGGCGCCGGTATCCAGGATCAGGGTGGTGGTCGGCGCGACCAGGTCGGCGAAGCTGATCAGCCCGCCCGCCGGATTGAGGTCGATCCTGACCGTGGCGGGCCCACCGCCCGGATTGATCGTGGTGCGGCCGAGTTCGAGGAACCGGCCGGCCGGAGTGGTCACATCGAAGTAGCTGCCCGGGCGTGCCGGGTCGGCATCGGATTGCTGGACCACTGGAAGGCCGATCGTCGTGATGGTCGCGTTCGTCAGCACGATGCTGCCGGGAGCGGCGATTGCGAAATTGTTGGCGCTCAGTGGCCCGATGATGTTGAGCGGGACCGAATCGGTCAGCGTGAAAGTGCCGTCGGTGACACTGAAAGGTCCGAGCGTGGTGATGCTGGCGCTGCCGGCCGGAGCGTCCGGTCCAAATTGGGCGAGGCTGTCCGCGCTGCCTTCGAGCAGCGCAGCCGTGACTGTGCCGGACGGCTCGGTGATGCTGCCCAAGGCGGTGATGTTGAGGGTGCCGGAATCGGTCGCTCCGGTGAAGCTCACGTTCGAGGAGTCGGTGATGCTGAAGAAAGAGGCGGTGACTGGCCCGGCGACGGCGAGCGGGACGATGTCGGTGAGCAGGATCGTTCCGGGCGCGTTGAAGGCGCCGAGTGTCGCGATGGTGTTGGGGGCGGTGAGCGCGGCCGCGGTCGCGCTTCCGGAGAGAGTCCCGGCCGCGATGACGCCGCCTGGCTCGGTGATGGCCCCGCCGGCCTGGAGAGTGACGGCGCCGGCCGCGACGCGACCCGCGAGCACGAGGCTCCCTGCTACCGTAATGCCTGCGCTTCCGGCCGCGAGCGGACCGCTCACCGTGAGCGTGGGCAGGGCCGCGTTGAACAGGAACGGCCCCCCGGTTGTGAAGGCGCCGAGCAGCGGCACGAGGTTGGCGCCGGGCAGGCTCGCCGAGGCGGCGCTGCCGGTGAGGATGGCGGCATCGATCGCGCCGGCCGGTTCGGTGATGGCGGCGGTTGCTGTGAGGAAGACTGCGCCGCTGCTTGAGAGGACTCCGCTGCCGGCGCCGCTGCCAAGGGCGAGATTGCCGGTGACGGCGAGCCCGATCGGATTGCCGGTGACGGTGCCGATGACGGTGAGATCTTCGCCGTCATCGAGGTTGAAGGTGCCGGCGGCGAACGGGCCGAGGTTGGCGATCCGATTGAGAGCGTTCGCGAGCGAAACGTTTCCAGCGCTGCCGGTGAGCGTGCCGGCGGTGATCGCGCCGCCGGTTTCGTAAAGTGAACCGCCGGCGACGAGAAGCGCGGTTGCGGAACCGGCGCCGAGCGATCCGGCGATCGGCAGGTCGCCCGCATTGTCGAGCGTGAAGCCCCGGGGTGCAGTGAAGCTCCCAAGTTCGGCGATGCTGTTGGTGTTGGCGAACGAGGCGGCGTCGGCCGAGCCGGTCAACGCGCCGGCAACGAGGGTGCCGCCGGAGACTTCGGTGATGGCGCCGCCGGCGGTAAGCGAGACCGGCGCCGTTCCGGTGGCGACGGTGCCCGCGATCTCGAGCCCGTTTGCGGTCGCGAGGGTGAGGCCGCCCGGGGCGGTGATGGCGCCGAGCGAGGCGATTGCGTTGGCCGGATCTTCGAGGTTGATCGAGGTCGCGCTGCCGGCGAGGGTGCCGGTGCTCAGGATCCCGGCGGCGGCCTGAACCAGGCTGCCGTTCAGTGTGAACGCGGCCTCGGCGCCTCCGGTGCTGACCGGGCCGGTGAGCGTGAGCGTGCCGAGGTTGGTGAGGCTGAAGCCGTTTGCCGCCGAGAAATTCGCAAGATTGCTGATCCGGTTGGCGCCGGGCAAGGAAGCGGACGCGAGCGTGCCGGAAAGCGTCGTTGCGGTGATGCTGCCGGTGGGCTCTGTGACGGCCGCCCCGCCGGTCAGCACGACGGTCGCGGTGCCGGAGTCAAGCGCGCCGAGCAGGGCGAGGCTACCGGTGTCCGCCAGGGTGAAGCCGCCGAGGGCGGTGAAGCTGCCGAGAGCGGCGAGCGTGTTGGTGTTGGCGAAGGAGGCTGTGCCTGCGGCGGCTCCGAGTGTGCCGCCACCGGCGAAGCCGGCAAGCTCGGCCCCGATCAGCGCCCCACCGGCGATCTCGGTGATGCTGCCGCCGGAAGTGAGGTCGATTGCCGTCCCGGCGGTATCGACCGACCCCGAAATGGCGAGCTCGTTTGCGGTTGTGAGCGTGAGCCCGCCCGGGGCGCTGAAGGCGCCGAGCGTGCCGACTTCATTGGCGCTGTTGGGAAGCGAGACGTTGGCGGCGCTGCCCTCGATCAGCCCCGCGGTCAGGATGCCGCTGCCGTTTTCGAGAAGGCCACCGGTGATTGCGAAGCTTCCGGTCGCGGTGCCGAAGTTCGCCGCCCCGCGGATTGTCAGGGGCTCGCCGTTGGTCAGGCTGAATCCGCCGGGCGCAGTGAGTGCGGCGATATCGGTAATCTTGTTGGCCCCGCCGAGTGTCGCCGAGGCGAGCGTGCCTTCGAGGAGACCGGCGGTGATGCTGCCGGTGGTTTCGATCAGCGCGCCGCTGCTCTTCAGATTCACGGTGGCGTTGCCGGCGTTCAGATCGCCGGCCACGAACAAGCCCGCCGGATTGTCGAGCGTGAATCCGCCCGGTGCCGCGATATCGCCGAGGGTTGCGATGCTGTTCGCTGCCGACAGCACGACGCTCCCTGCGGCGCTGGCGGCGAGCGTGCCGGCGGTGATTGTGCCGGCGGGCGGCCCGGCGTCTTCGTTGATGTTGCCGGAGACGCTGGTCAAATTCGCCGTCGCGCTGCCGGCATCGATGAGACCGGCGAGGAAGAGGTTTCCTGCTTCGGTGAAGGTGAAGCCACCTGGAGCGGTGAAACTGCCCAGCGCCGCGACGTCGTTGCCGGTGGCAGGTACGCTTGCCGAGGTGGCGAAGCCCGAGAGCGTTGCCGTGGGCGCGCTGAGGGTGCCGGATTCACTGATTGCCCCGCCACTTTCCAGGACGAGGCTGGTGACTGGATTCGGGACGATGACCAAATTGAAGGGGAAGCCAAGTGAATTACCGATGACGATCGGGCCGGCCGACCCGGAGCCGATTTCGAGCGTCGCGGCAGAGACCCGCGAAAGGTCGGTATCGTTGATCGAGAGCGTGCCCGCGGTGTCGGGCCCGAGCGCGTTGAGCGCGATCGGCAGGTTGGCGCTCGCCGGCACCAGTTTCACGGTTCCGCTCGGCGCGCTCAGAGATCCTGAGATCTGCAGCCCATCCGTCGTGAGAGCGATCGTCTGTCCTGTGGGCACGCTGACCGCGCCCGTGACAGACAGAGTCTGGGTGGGGACGACGGCAGCCTCCGTCAGGCTGAAGCCGCCGACCGAGGCTGAAAACGCGCCCAGCGTGTCGATGGTGTTGGCGTTGCTGAGAGTGGCGGAGGTGCTGTTTCCGGTCAGCGTCCCGGCGTCGATGGTACCGGCACTGCCTTCGCTCAGGCTGCCGGTGATAGCGAGGGAAACTGTGTTGCCGACGGCACTCAGCGTCCCGATGATGTTGAGTGGTTCCGTATCGGTCAGACTTAAGCTGCCGGCAGTGACGGTGAAGCCGCCGAGCGTCGTGATGGAATTGGCACCATCGAGCGTGGCCGATGTGGCATTGCCGGAGAGCGTGCCGGCCATGATGCTGCCCGTGGTCTCCATCAGCGCGCCGCCGCTGGCGAGGTTGACGGTGGCACTGCCGGCGTCGAGGAGGCCCGCGATCGTGAGGCCTCCCGTGTCCGCGAGCGTGAAGCTGCCGGTTGCGGTGATCGGGGCGAGCGTGCCGATGGCGTTGTTGCCGATGAGATTCGCACTTGTAACGTCTGCGGTGAGCGTGCCGACGGTGAGGTTGTCGGTGGCCAGAGCTTCGGAAATCGCGCCTCCGGTCACGAGATCGAGCAAAGCAACACCCGGCAAATCGACCGGCCCAGAAATGCTGATTGCGCTGGTGCTCGGGGTACCGATGGTGAGCGTGGCGGCGGAGATCGCGGCGATGCCTACGGTCGGCCCAAGCGAGAAGGTTCCGAGGCTGGCCGGGCCGGGGCCGGCGATGAGATCAAGCGCTTGCGCCGGGCTTGCGGTGACCAGCATCGCCGCGCCGCCGGTGCCGGCGTCGAGCGACCCGCCGCTGCCGATCGCAATCCAGTCTGCGGTGAGTGCAATCGTTTGCCCGCTGACCGCGCCCGTGACAGAAAGCGCCTGGCCGGCAGCCTCCGTGAGGCTGAATCCGCCGCTCGAGGCTGAAAACGCACCCAGCGTGTCGATGGTGTTTGCGTTGTTGAGAGTGGCGGAGGTGCTGCTTCCGGTCAGCGTCCCGGCGTCGATGCTACCGGCACTGCCTTCGCTCAGGCTGCCGGTGATAGCGAGGGAAACTGTGTTGCCGACGGCACTCAGCGTCCCGATGATATTGAGTGGTTCCGTATCGGTCAGACTTAAGCTGCCGGCGGTGACGGTGAAGCCGCTGAGCGTGCCGATGGCGTTGTTGCCGGTGAGATCAGCGCTCGCGACATTCGCGTCGAACGTGCCGACGGTGAGGCTGTCCGTGGTCAGGGTTTCGGAGAGCGCGCCTCCGGTCACGAGATCGAGCAGGTCGACGCTCGGCAATGCGATCGCACCCGTGACGGTGATCCCGCCGGTGCCGCCGGAATCGACCGTCAGCGTGGCGGCGGAGATCGCGGCGATGCCGGCGGTCGGCCCAAGCGAGAAGGTGCCGGCGGGGGCAGCACCAAGCCCGGTCGTCAGATCGAGCGTGGGACCTGGTGTGGCGGAGGCAAGCGTCACGGTGCCGTTTGGGGCGCTCAGCGAGCCGCCCGAGCCGAGCGCGATGCCGTCCGCCGTGAGCGCGATCGTCTGCCCGTTCGGCACGCTGACCGGTCCCGACACGAGCAGCGGTATGGTCTTGTCCTCCGTCAGTGAGAATCCGCCGGAGGAAGCGGAGAAATTACCGAGCGTGGTGATGTTGTTGGCCGCCGTGAGCGTGGCCGAGCCGACCGTGCCTTCCAGTTCGCCGACGCTGAGGGCGCCGATTTCGGTGACCCCGGAGCCACTGACGAGGTCGAGCGCCAGGCCGGGCGGAACGCTGACGGCGGGGCCGGTGGCATCGCCGATGATGATCGGCCCGCCGGCCGCCGTGCCGATCTGCAGAACGGCGGCAACGAGCCCGCCAATATCGTCCTTGGTGATCGCCAGCGTTCCCGCGCCGGCGCTGCCGTTTCCGAACAGCGCTATGGCATTCATCGCCGTGTACGGCGCAAGCTGCACGGTCCCGCCCGGCGCATAGAGCGTGCCGCCGCTGATCGCGAGCGTATCGGCCTCGATTGCCAGAAAGCCACCGTTCGGAACGGCAACCTTCCCGGTGACGGTAAGCGGTGATTTGTCCTCGAGATTGAATGTTCCGCCGGCCGAAGAATCGAAGGCGGCCAGCGTGCCGATCATGTTGTTGGGCCCGGTCAGGCTCGCGCCGTTGCCGGTGGTGCCGGAAAGCGTGGTGGCGCTGATCGCGCCCGAGGCGTCGAATGCGCTGCCCGGGGTGGTCAGCACCACGGCATCGCCGCTGATGCTGCCGTTGATGATGATGCCGCCCGTGCCGGCGTTCAAGGAGAGGCCACCGCCGGCGGCGACCGTGCCGTTGACGGTGATGGCGCCGGCGGGATTGCCGGCCGTGGTGCCGAACGTGACGGCCGAAGCCATCGTGATGGCGTTGCCGGCCGTGGTCGAGACGGTGAATCCGGAATCGATGATCAGGTCGTTGCCCGCTTGCAATGTCAGCGCCTGGCCGGTTCCCAGGCTGAGATTGGTCGCGATCTCCAGATTTTGGGTCGCCTGCAGGGTGACGTTGCCGGTGAGTGCCTCGATCGCGCCGGCGGATACGGTGTCATTGGAGTTGCTCACGTCATAGGCGACACCGGTGAGCGGGCTCTCCGTGACGTCGGTTGTGTCGCTGGTGCCGCTGGTGCCGTTCGGGACAATCGTCAGATCGGCGGGGTCGAGCAGGATCGAACCGGTGGCGCCGAGCGGCGCGCTGGTATCGACCCGCCCATCGAGCGAAAGATTCTCTCCCGAAATCTCGACGCTGCCGCCATTGCCGCCGTGCGGCCCGCCGCGCGCCGTGACAGTGCCGGCCATGCGCGTCGCCCCGAGGCTGAGCACGCTGACGCGGCCGCCATTGCCGTTGTTTGTCGCGTCGGCGGCAATCTGCGCGTGCGGGGCAACATCGACCGCGCGTGCGGTCAGCGTCGCCGTCGTGCCTGGCCCTCCTCTGGCG
>JBOHMK010000067.1:0-9736 GCA_050730115.1 Acetobacteraceae bacterium | reverse complement strand
GCCCCATCCATCCCTCCGCCGGCGAATTCCGGCGGGCAGCATTCCAGGTGAGGCAACAGACCGAAACTCGGGAGCATTTCAGGTGAGGCAATGCGCCGGCAGCCCCGTCGCTTAATCCGGGCCCCGCCGTCAGGGCGGCGAGCGTTCGGCGATCTCGACTCAGCGGGCCGGTTCTGGCTGCACGCCCTCTTCCGGCGGGTAGCGGCGGAGCAGGTAGATCATCACGCCCATCGCCGGAAACGCGGCGAAGGTCGTCAACGAATAGAACAGCTTCCATCCGGCCGCAGCCACGAGGAATCCGGAAGCCCCGCCGACCGTCCTCAACGCCAGCGCCGCAACCGACGACAGCAGCGCATATTGCGTCGCCGTATGGGCCCGCGAGCAGAGGCCGGACAGATAGGTGATGAAGGCGGCGTCGGCGAGGCCTTCGGTGAACGACTCCACCGCCGAGGTTGCGATCAGGACGCGATGATCGCCCGCCGAGTAGGCGAGCAGAACGTACATCGCCAGGCACAGCGTCTGCACCCACCCGGTGCAGAGCAGTGCCCGCCCGACCCCGAGCTTCGCGACCAGCCAGCCGCCAAACGCTGCTCCCGCCAGCACCGCAGCCAGAGAAACCGGGCCCGCGGCCAGTGCGACCGCGGCACGATCGAAGCCGAGCGAACGGTAGAACGGCGGCAGCATGACCCCCGCCATCGCCTCGCCCAGCCGGAACAACACGACGAAGGCGATAATTGGTATCGCTCCGGGCCGGGCCAGGAATTCCTGCAATGGCGCGATCAACGCTGTCCTGAGCCGCGCGCCGAGACCCGCTCGTGCAGGGCCTTGGGAGAGTGGCGGCGCCGGCTCCCGCGCCGCCAAGCTCACCGGAATGCCAACCGCAGCGAGCGCCGCCATCACCAGAAGTGAAAGATGCCACCCGAGCGGGGTCGCGAGCGCAATCGCACCGGCTCCTGAAATCAACAGCGCCGCCCGATAACCCCAGACATAGGCGGCCATCGCCGCGCCCTGCAGCCGCGGCGGAAAGGTCTCGATGCGCCAGGCATCGATCACGATGTCCTGGCTCGCCGAGAGGAAAGCGACGAGCGCGGCTGCGACCGCGGCGGCGAATGGCGCGCTCGCCGGGTGGGAGAGTGCCAGCAGCACGACCGAAAGGGCGAGCAGCGGCTGGATCGTCAGCAGCCAGCCGCGCCGCCGCCCGAAGCGCGCCAGAAACGCGGGCGGCGCTGCGTGGTCGATCAGCGGCGCCCAAAGGAACTTC
Source organism: Acetobacteraceae bacterium (assembly GCA_050730115.1). Taxonomy (GTDB): domain Bacteria; phylum Pseudomonadota; class Alphaproteobacteria; order Acetobacterales; family Acetobacteraceae; genus JAKAWQ01. The sequence continues at coordinate 8,475 of JBOHMK010000067.1, read as the reverse complement.
AGCGAATAGGCGAGCCCGATCTCGGCAGTCAGCCCGATCGCGCCGAGCGTGACATGGCCCTCGGCAAACCACTGCCTGAGCGTGAATCCGGAGAGCGGCAGCGGCAGGCCGGAAGCGAAACCGAAGCCCCCCATCAGCCAGAGAGCCGGGTCGGCAAGCGCGCTCCTGAAGCTCGGCGTCGCTTCCTCTGTCCTTCCTGAGCGCGTCACTGCACAGCCTCTGATAGGTGCGCCCGCCCACCTTCCAGGACGATGCTTTCCTCGGCGCGCCGGCAGGCGGCGAAATGGCCCGGCGACAGCTCGCGCAAGGTGGGAATGGCGTCCGCACACGCCGGCTCCGCATAGCGGCAACGGGTGCGGAAAACGCAGCCGGAGGGTGGTGCGAGCGGGCTCGGCAACTCGCCCTCGAGCAGCATCCGGCCGACAGTGAGCCCCCGGTCCGGCTCCGGTACGGCAGCCATCAGTGCCTGCGTGTAAGGATGCCGGGGCGCGGCGAAGATCTCTCTCGCCGGCGCCAGTTCCATTACCCGCCCGAGATAGAGCACCATGACCCGATCCGCTGCATAGCCGACCGTCGCCAGGTCGTGCGCGATCACGATCATCGCGAGATGACGGCGGCGTTGCAGTTGGATCAGAAGATTGGTGATCTGGGCGGCAATCGAGACATCGAGCGCTGAGACCGGTTCGTCCGCCACCAGCAGCACGGGGTCGCACGCCAGCGCCCGTGCGATGCCGACACGCTGACGCTGCCCGCCGGAAAGCTGATGCGGCAGGCGCTCGGCGAGCGCGGACGCGAGCCCGACTTCCGCCATCAGCGCCTCGGTTCTCTGCTTGAGCGCCGCGCGGCCCGGTGCCAGGCGATGGATGACGAGCGGTTCGGCGATGATCTCACCGATGCGCATCCTCGGATTGAGCGATCCAGCCGGATCCTGGAAGATCGGTTGCGCCGAGCGCCGGAATTGCGCGAGCGCTCCGCGCCGGAGGCGGAACACGTCCCGGGAGCGAAACAGGATCCGCCCGGCGGTCGGTTCGGTGAGGCCGAGCGCGCACTGCCCGATCGTGGTCTTGCCGGAGCCCGACTCGCCGACCAGCCCAAGGATTTCACCGGGAGCTACATGGAACGTGACATCGCTCACTGCGTGCAGAAAGGCCGGTTGGCGGAACAGCCCGCTTCTGATCGGAAACTGCACGCTGAGCTCCTCGACCTCGAGCAGCCTCTCGCTCACGGGGCAAGCTCCCGAGCCCGGAAGCAGCGCACGGTGCGGTCCGGCCCGAACCAGCTCTCAGGCGGCGGTTGCTGATCGCAGAGCCCGCGAAGGAAGGCCGGGCAGCGCGGGGCGAACGCGCAGCCTGGCGGAAGATGCGCCGGGTCCGGAACCGCGCCGCCGATGGCAGGCAGGATGGTATCGTTCTTGTTCATGCCAAGCCGCGGTACCGATTGCAACAATGCCCGCGTATAAGGATGGAGCGGGCTCGCGATCACTGCCGCCGCCGGACCAACCTCCACCGCGCTCCCCGCATAAAGCACGAGAATCCGGTCGGCAACCTCGCGCGCCACGCCGAGATGGTGGGTGATGAACATCAGCGCCATCCCACGCTCGCCGCGCAGTCGTTTCAGAAGATCGAGGATCTGCGCCTGGATCGTCACGTCGAGCGCGGTCGTCGGCTCATCCGCGATCAACAGCGAGGGGTTGCAGACGAGCGCGATCGCAATCATCACCCGCTGGCGGAGCCCGCCCGAGAGCTCGTGCGGGAACGCTTCCATCCGCCGCACCGCCTCCGGTACGCCGAGATGCGTGAGCAGCGCCACGGCACGCTCGCGCGCCCGGGAGCGCGGCAGCGTCTCGTGGAAGCGGAGCGCCTCAACAATCTGATCGCCGATGCGAATGACCGGATTGAGGCTCGTCATCGGCTCCTGGAAGATCATACCGATCTCTTTGCCGCGCAGGTGCTGCAGTTGTGCCGCATCAGCCGTTGTCAGCTCAACGCTCGCACCTCTCGGGCCAAGGAAGCGGATCGATCCGCCGAGGAGCCTCGCCGTCGGCGGCAACAGCCGCATCACCGCCAGCCCCAGCGAGGATTTTCCGGATCCCGATTCGCCGACGATCACCAGGCTTTCGCCGCGCGCGACCGAGAGCGAGACATGCTGGAGTGCCGGCACCCGGCCGTAGGCGAGCGACAGGTCCGCGACGGCAAGCAGCGCTGCGCTCATCGGGCGCGCGGGTCGAACTCGCGGCGCAACGCATCGCCAAGCAGATTGAAGCCGAGCACTGCCACGAAGATCGCAAGCCCCGGGAAGGTGGCAATCCACCAGGCCGTGAGAAAGAAGTTCTGCCCGTCGGCCAGCAATGCGCCCCAGTCCGGCGACGGCGGTTGTGCGCCAAGCCCGAGGAATGAAAGCCCCGCCGTCTCGACGACCACCGATCCCGCTTGCAGCGTCGCCATGATCAGGACCGGAGAGAGGCTGTTCGGTGCCACGTGGCGGAGCACGATTCTTCTGGCCGAGGCCCCGAGCGCGCGCGCCGCCCGCACGTAATCCGATTGCCGGACACTCAGGACCTGGCCACGGACCAGCCTCGCGTATTGCGGCGTATAGACGATGCCGATCGCGATCAGCGAGTGCAGGAGGCTCGGTCCGAGGGCGGCAACGATAATCAGCGCCAGCAAGAGATAGGGAAACGCCAGCAACACATCGGTAAGCCGCATCATGACGGCATCCACGGCACCGCCGAGATAGCCGGCCGCCAGGCCCATGGCGGTGCCGAGTGCAAGCGCGAGACCATCACCGACGACGATTGCAAACAGAGCATAGCGGGCGCCGTAGAGCACCCGGCTGGCGACGTCCCGGCCGTACTGGTCGGTGCCCAGCGGATGCGCCAATGATGGCGGAGCGAGCGCGCTCATTAGGTCTTGCGCATAGGGATCGTGCGGCGCGATCAGCGGCGCTGCCGCACAGAGGAACAGGAAGACCACCACGATCGCCAGCCCGACCCGCGCAGCCGGCCTCGCCAGCGCGGCCCCGAGCGGCGCCGGAGGGCCTAGGGCAATGCTTTCGCTCATCGGCGGCGGATGCGCGGGTCGAGCACGGCGTAACAGAGATCGACGCCGAGATTGACCAGCACGAACACGGTCGCCACGAACACCGCCCCGGCCTGCACCACCGGATAGTCACGCGCCAGAATCGCATCGACCATCAGCCGCCCGAGCCCGGGAAGCGAAAAGATCGTCTCGGTGAGCACCGCACCCGAAAGCAGCAGCCCGAGCTGCAACCCGATCACGGTCAGCACCGGAATGAGGGCGTTGCGCAGGATATGCGCCCGGATCACCCGGCCCTCCGGCAACCCCTTGGCGCGCGCCGTGCGCACATGCTCGAGGTGCATACTGGAGAGCATCTCCCCGCGCGTGATCCGCGTGATCAGCGCCAGCGGAATGGTCGCGAGCGTGGCCGCCGGCAAGATCAAATGCAGGATCGCCTGCCACACCAGGGCTGGCCGGCCGGAAAGCACGGCATCGATGATGCTGAGCCCGGTCGGCCGGGCCATGTGCACCCCGATCGGCATCATACCGCCGACCGGCAGCCAGCCGAGCTTCTCCGAGAACAGCAACAACGCCATCAGTCCGAGCCAGAAGACCGGCATCGAGACCCCGAAGAGGGTCGGCGTCGTGATCGCGGTGTCGATCCAGGTGCCTTCCTTCAGTGCGGCGACGACACCAAGCGGCACCCCGATCACGACTGCAAGCCAGAGCGCCGAGAGCGTCAGCTCGACGGTCACTGGAAAGGCCTCGAGCACCTCGGCGAAAGCCGGGCGGTTGTCGCGGAGCGAGGTGCCGAAGTCGCCGGAGAGCGCACCCGTCAGAAAGCGCCAGTACTGCACGATCATCGGCTGGTCGAGGCCGAGCTGATGGCGGAGCCGTACCAGCGACGCCGCCGTCGCCCGGTCGCCGAGCAGGAGCGTCGCCACGTCTCCGGGCAGGAGGTGCATGGTGACGAAGACGACGACGCTGACCCCGAACAGAACCAGCAGCAATTGGCCGAAGCGGCCGGCCAGATAGTCGAGCATGAAATGCCGGCCTCAGGACATGGTGGTTGGCCGCACGCTCAGCTGAGCGAGACCTTTTCCATGTCGAAGAACATCTGCGTCGGGTTCAGTTGATAGCCCTTCACGAGCTGGCTCGCGGCCCGCACCTGCAGCACCGAGTTGATAAAGATCCAGGGCGCGGCGTCGAGGATGATCCGCTGCGCTTCCGTATAGCTCTTCACCCGCTCGGCATGGCTGGTGCTTTGCAGACCCTTGATGAACAACTGATCGAGCTTCGGGTCGCGATAGCGGACGGTGTCGGTGACCGGGATGTTGGTGCTGCCGTAGAGCGCGTTGAGGAAATTGTCGGGATCGCCGTTGTCGCCGGTCCAGCCGACCAGGAACATGCCCTGGTACTTGCCCGACCGGATGGTCGAGAGATAGGCGCCGAATTCGATCTTGCGCACCGTCGCCTTAACCCCGACCTTCTCGAGGTAGCCCTGTACGGCGACCGCAAGATCCGGGCCGATCGGATTGTAGCCGCGGCCGGAATTGTAGGCGAGAATCTCGACCGGAAAGCCCTCCTTGACACCGGCGGCGGAAAGTAGCGCCTTGGCCTTGGCAGGATCGTACGGATAGCCCTTCAGCGACTTATCGAAGCTCCACTCCGAAGCCGGCAAGGGCGAGGTCATCATCTCAGCCAGGCCCTTGTAGAGCGCGTTGTCGATCGCGTTCTTGTCGACCGCGTAGTTGAACGCCTGACGAACCCTGACATCGCTGAAGGGCGGGGTGTCGCATGGCATGCCGACGCCGCTCGTGGCGAGCCCTGGCTGAGTCAGGACCTGGAGATCATGGTCGGCACGAATTGCCGGCAGCAGCTGGGTCGCAGTGTCGGCCCAGATCTGCATGTCGCCGTTCTTCAACGCCAGCAATCCGGCCGATGGATACGGATATTCCTTGAACACCAGCTTGCCGATCATCGGCTTGCCGTTCCAATAGTTCGGATTGGCGTCGAGCATAATGGCATCACGCGGCCGCCATTCGCGGAAGATGTAGGGGCCGGTGCCGACCGGATGCTGGCGGAACGCCTTGCCGTATTTCGCTGCTGCGACGGGGCTCACGACGCCCATCCACACCATCGCGAGGCTGGTCAGGAACGGTGCATTCGGCGCCTTCAGGACGAAGACGACGGTCATGTCGTCCTTGGCAGAGTACGAGGCGACCGAGCCGTAAGTGAAGTCGATGTAGCCTTCGACCGCGCCGGTGTTGTAGATGTAGATCGGGCTCTTTTTATCGAGCAGCCGGTCGATGCCGGCAAGATAGCTCTTGGCATTGAGTGCCGTGCTGTCGTGGAAGGTGACGTTTGGACGCAGGCGGAAAGTGTAGGTGAGGCCGTCCGGAGAAACGTCGTAGGACTCTGCAAGGCCTGGAATGGGATCGGTGGTTCCGGGCTTGTACTTCATCAGGCTGTCGTACACCGTTGCCATCACGAAGCCGGACGTATTGTTGAGCACCGCCTCGGGATCGAAGCCGGTGGGATCGGCGGCAATACCGATAACAAGCGTGTCTGGTGGCGCCGCGGCGCGGCTCTCTCCACTGAGCGCGATGCCGCTGACGACGGCGCCGGAGCCGAGAACGAAAGATCGGCGCGTGAATGTTCCGTTCATTTCTCCCCCCTGCTGACGTGGCCGGAACGGCCGCAGCAGCCGATTATAGGCGGCAGAGATCAGGGCGAAAGGCCAGGGGAGGGGCGTCCGGCCCAGGAAGCATCCGACCAGCTTGTGTCAGGCCAGCGGGCGTCAAACCAAGCTCGGTGCCGGAACGATTGGACTCGCCCCGGATTGCGCGCGGCGGCTCTGCCACAAGGCCACGAAATCGATCGGCGCCAGCATCACCGGCGGGAACCCGCCATCTCGCGTCAGATCGGAAACGATATTGCGGGCGAACGGGAACAGGAGGCGCGGACACTCCACCAGCAGCACCGGCTCGACGGCGTTGTCCGGCAATTGACCGAGCGTGAAGATGCCGGCGTAGGTCAACTCGGCGATGAAGACGACCTGCTTCGTTGGGGTGGCTTCCTGGCCGTTGCCGCTCGCCGGCAGGGTCGCCTCGGCACGCACGACCAGCGCCACTTCGAACACCGGCTGCGCGTCCTGCAGGCGTCGCGCCTGCACATCCATGTTGATCGCAACCTGTGGGGCGCTCCGCAACTGAGTAAAGATTTGCGGGCCGGCAGGGACTTCGAACGACAGGTCCTTGATATATTGCAGGTTGACCGTGAGCGGCAGCGTGGTGACCTGGGCGCCGACGTTGCTGGTCTCGGACATCTGTTCCTCTCCGCCGTTCCGGCGTGCTCTCAAGGCTTCCAGATGAGCGTGGCGGGTGGCTGCGCGCCAGGATCGCACCTGAGCCACGACCCATTCTCCACGCTCTCACCGGTCAGGGCCAGGATGAAGCCCCAGTGGCTGACCACCAGGCACCGTCCGGCATCGGCATCCGCCGCCATTTCCGCGCGAAAGCGCGCCGCCCGGCCAATCACGTCGTCGTGCGGCTCCGCTGAATCCGGCCACCAGATTTCCTCAAGCCCGGAAAAATCATGCTCCGGCCAACGCCGCTCCAGCTCCGAACGCGGGGAGCCGATATCGCAGGTGAAGGCGAAGCGTTCACGTACCAGCGGTTCGACCGTGACCGGCAGACCGAACAGTCCGGCCAGCTCCTGAGCGGTCTCGAGGGCCCGCGTGTAGGGTGAGACGATGATGCGGGAGATCGGCATGCGGATCAGCGCGGCCGCCGCATCCTGCGCCTGCAGGCGGCCACGCTCAGTGAGCGCCGGGTCGCGGATACCCGGATCCTGCCGCGTCACTGAAAACCTGCGGTTGAACTCGCTCTCTGCGTGCCGGAGCAGGATCATGATCCTTCTTTCATGGCAGCCCGAGCATCGGCGTAATCTCGGGCGACGCTCTACAAGCTGCGGCTGCCGCCGGCAACCACGGCCTTTTCATCCCGATTTTGTTGTCTCCAGCGCTGCTGCCCCTTATGTGATGCGCCAGAAGGAGACGAAGCATGGGCCAGGGCGGATTCCCGATCGACCTCGTGCTGTTCGGCCTGATCGCCGCATTCCTGGTGCTCCGGTTGCGCAGCGTGCTCGGCCGGCGCACCGGTTTCGAGCGGCCGCCGATCGATCCTGAGGCCGCGCCTGCGCGAGCGCGCCCCGGCCCATTGATCGAAGGCCACGCCGAGGCGCCAGCCGCGGCACCGCCGCGCGCGACGCCGGACCCGGCGGGTCCGGTTGGAACCGTGCTCACCGAGATCGCCAAGGTGGATCGGGCGTTCGACCCCAGGCACTTCCTCGGCGGTGCCGAGGCGGCCTTCCGGATCATCGTCACGGCGTTCGCCGCCGCTGACCGCAAGGCACTGAAGCCGCTCCTCTCCGAGGAGACCTATCGCACCTTCGACACGGCGATCGCCGAGCGGGAAGGCCGCGGCGAGACCCAGAAGACCGAAATTCGTGACATCGGCGCGGCCACTATCGAGAATGCGGAGCTTACGGGCACCGTGGCGCGGATCACCGTCCGCTTCGTGTCCGACCAGATCAACGCCACTCTCGGCAAGGACGGCCAACCGTCCGCCGGGACAGAAGCCGTTACCGAGATCACCGACCTCTGGAGCTTCGAGCGCGACATTTCCGCCCCGGACCCGACCTGGCGACTGGTCGGCGCACGCAGCGCGTGAGGGTCTCCCTCGCCGCCGCCGCGGCATTGGTCGCACTCGGGCTCGGCCTTGGGGGATGTGTCATGCCCCCATCTCCTGGCCAGACGCCCCGGATGGCGCTGGATGCGGTGCCGGTTGAAAGTCTTCCAGGCTTCGCGGGTGGCAACCTGCAAGCCGGCTTCACCGCCTTACAGGAGAGTTGCACGGAGCTTCTGACCCTTCCGGCGGATCAGCAGCTCGGCGGGGCCGGCTTGGCGCGGGAGGCAGCCGGCACCGCGGGGCAATGGGCCAATGCCTGCACCACTGCCCGCTCGATCTCCGCTGACGATGATGCCGCCGTCCGCGCCTTCCTCGCACGCTACTTCGCCGCCTACCGGGTCAGCGCGAACGGTCAATCGAGCGTCCGGTTCTCCGGCTACTTCGAGCCCGAGGTGAACGGATCGCTGCACCGGACGGCGCACGATACGACCCCCATCTACGGCCGCCCGCACGATCTCGTGCAGGCAGATCTCGGCAGCTTCAGACCCGACCTCGCCGGCCGCCTGATCGCCGGCCGAGTGCGTAACGGCGCCTTGGTGCCCTACTTCACCCGTTCCGAGATTGTGGCCGGCGCCCTCGATGGCCAGCATCTTGAAATCGCCTGGCTCGCCGATCCGATCGATGCGTTGGTACTCGAGATCGAGGGCGCGGGGCGGATCCGTCTGCCCGTCGGGATGGTCGTTCGCGTCGCCTATGACGGCGAGAAT
>JBOHMK010000066.1:0-8902 GCA_050730115.1 Acetobacteraceae bacterium | reverse complement strand
CCGCCGATGCCGCCACGCTTCGCGCACTTGCCCGGGCGGCATCGTTCCAGCGAGCACTCTGGCGTCTGTTCTCGCCGCCTCGCTTCGACCCCGACCAGGTCCCGGATGAAACCATCGTCTGCCGCTGCGAAGAGGTCACGGCCGGGCGTCTCCGCGCCGAGATGAAAGCAGGAGTTCACTCTCTCGCTCACCTCAAACGTGCGACCCGCGCCGGCATGGGGCCATGCCAGGGCCGTTTCTGCGCGGCCACCATTGCCAGGCTTTGCCCCGCGCCACCGGGGCCTTTTTCATTTGCGGCACCGCGCCCCCCGGTCCGCCCCGTGCCGATGGCGCCGCTGCAGTTTCAAGGCCCCGAATTCGACGCCGTGCACATACCGAGCCCGACCTTGCCGGTACATCGGACTCTCGATCGGCCTGCCGCACCGCCCGCAACGCGGCTTGCCGCCGACGTGCTCATCATCGGCGGCGGAATCACGGGCCTCGCCACTGCTTTCTACCTCGCGCGCGAAGGCATCGATGTTGCTGTTGCTGAACGGGATGACTTCGCGATGACGGCCAGCACGGCGAATGCCGGCAGCCTGCATGTCCAGCTTCTCGCCTATGATTTTTTGGAATCCGGTCCCGCCGATGGCGGCCCGGCCGCTGCCGCTCTGCCGCTTGGCCCCGAGAGCATCGCGCTCTGGAAGGAGATTGCCGCCCTGGCCGGCGAGTCACTCGGCATCGTGAGCGAGGGTGGGCTGATGGTGGCGGAGGATGAGTCTGGCATGCGCTGGCTCGCCGCCAAGGTCGCGATGGAGCATCGCTTCGGGATCGGCAGCCGCCTCATCGGCGCGAACGAGCTTCTGGCGCTCGCACCGACCCTCACGCCGAACCTGATCGGCGCGGATTTCTGCCCCGGCGAAGGTTATGGCGATCCGTTGCGCGGGAGCGCCGCACTCCGGCTCCTTGCGGGGAACGCGGGCGCGCGCCTGGTCGCAGGGGCGGACGTCACGGCGCTTTCCCGCCACGGCAGCGCCTGGGAGGTCGAGACGACGGCCGGCGGGATTCGCGCCGGTCGCATCGTCAATGCCACCGGCCCGTACGGCCGGGCGATCGGTCGGATGGCGGGTATCGAAGTGCCCGTCAGCGGCACCGTCCAGCAGGTGATCGTGACCGCCCCGGCGCCACCGATGCTGCACCATCTTGTGCTGATGGCAAAACGGCATCTCTCTCTGAAGCAGCAGGCGAGCGGGGGCATTTTGATCGGCGGCGGATGGTTCGGCGAGTACGATCCTGAAACCGGGGGGACACGCACTCTACGCCGCAACATCGAGGCCAACCTCGCCGTCGCCTCGCGTGCCATTCCGGTCATGGCCGGTCTCAGGGCCGTCCGCGCCTGGACCGGCATCGCGCCCGAAATCGATGCCGCACCGATCCTCGGCGAAGCGCCCGGCTGCCCCGGCTTCTTCAACGCGCTCGCCGCCAACGCCTATACGCTCGGCCCCGTCCTGGGCCGGCTCACCGCCGAGGCAATCCGGAGCGGCCGGCCGATCACACCAGCCTTTACGCTCGATCGGCTTGCCGCACGCATCCCTTGACGAAATAGCGAGAGCTCGACTCTTTCCCCGGCGGGGGACTTTTCTCACGGGAGATGGGAGAACGGCATGAGAGACGAAATCGCCGGGCGTCTGATCGTCGCCCTCGATGTCCCGTCCGTCCGGGAGGCCCAGGAACTCGTCGGACGGCTCGATGGCGTCGTCTCTTTCTTCAAGGTCGGCTTCTGGCTGCTGCTCGCTGAAGGCGCAGAGCGGCTGATCGATGACATGGTGAAGGCGGAAAAGAACGTCTTTCTCGACTGCAAGATGTATGACATCGGCGAGACGGTGAAGCGCGGCGTCGAACGGGCGCGCGAACGTGGTATCAGGTTCGTCACCGTTCATGGCGAAAACCAGATCATGCGCGCCGCGGTCGAGGGGAAGGGCAGCTCGGATGATCTCAAGATTCTCGCGGTCACGGTGCTCACCAGCCTCGATCAGGCAGCACTTCGCCAGATGGGCTATGCCCTGACGGTGGAAGAGTTGCTTGACCTGAGGGTTCGGAACGCAGTCGCCTCCGGGATCGATGGCATCATCGCCGCGCCCCGCGATCAGCCGGATGAAATTCGCAAGCGGTTCGCAAGCGATCATCTGATCATCGCAACGCCGGGAATCCGCCCGCAAGGTGCGCCGGCCGATGATCACAAGCGCGCCGCAACCCCCGCCGTTGCCATTATGAATGGCGCCGACTACCTGATCGTGGGCCGGCCGATCATCGCTGCGCCCAACCCGGCTAGCGCTGCGCAGGACATCATCGACGAGATGCGCGCGGCGGATTCGCGGCGCCGGTCTGCCGCCCACTAACTGGAGCCGCTCCGCATCCGGCCGCACGCCGAAGCGTGTACGGAGTCCGGGGCTATGAAAGCAGCAGAACTTCTGGACTATGCCTGGCAAATATTTGAAGCGCATGGCGCGCGGGCCATCGTTGCAGCGGCGCATCGCAGTGGCTCCGAAGGCGATGTGCGGTGCGCGCGAAACCTGACGTGCGGGTTGGCGCTGAGCGCTGGGGAGCGACCCCTTCGATTGGTAGCGCCGGCCTACGTCTTTCCCGGCTGCGAGACGGCCTGCGAGGCGGCTGCAACCAGACGATCGAGGATCGAGAAGAAAACGTCGACGCTGAACCCAAGCAGGAACGCCAGGCCGAAGGTACCGATTCCGTAGGAGGATGACGCTTCGAGCACCTTGCCTGCGTCCGGGCCGAATACGAGCGCGGTGCTCAGGCCTGCGAAGCCGCCAAGTGCCAAGCGGCAGAGCAGGCGCGCCGCCGATGGGTTTGGCAGCAGCGGGTTGAGAATCGCACGCAACTGGAAGACGGTCGCGCCCAGCAGCCCGTAGAGAGCCGGGAGCACAAGGGTGCGGAGCAAGTTCAGCCAGCGTTGCAGAAGATAGATGTCCGAGACCAGGTCTGAGCGGCCGTTGCCAATATCGGTGCTCTGGGCTCGGCCCAGCACGCTCGACATCCCGTAGGGGACGCCCGAGACGTAGAGGAACGAGTTCTTCCGCCGGCCCAGCTGGTTCAGTCTTTCCTCCATGTCTTGCTTCCGCATGTCGTCGCGCGCGTCCACGAACTGGTACACGCTGGCAAAGTGAAGCTCCGGAAGTGGATCGGCAAAGGGGGGTGAGAGACGATCGAAGGCGGGACCCGGGCCGCCATAGGAATCGTCGCCGAGGTAGGATTGAATCAACTCACTGTTTGTAGGGTTCCTGGTCGCGGTCGGCATTGTCAGGCCGACGAATCTCCTCAGCTTGCCCAGGATCGGCACGGTCTCGAGGCCGGCAAGGTTGTCCTGAGCGAGCGGGAGATAGACACTGATATCGGTGTTGAGCGCGATCAGCTCTTGATAAGATCGGAGATAGGCTTCGACGATCGCCCCATCCTGTTCTGACTCCTGAAGCGAGAACAGCTTCGGATAGTTCTGCAGGACGAAGCGGAACAACCGCTCCGATTTGTCCTGCACGTTGAGTGAGTGGATTTCGACCAATCTGCTCAGGATCGTGTTGGCCTGGAGAAAAGTGTACGTGTAGTAACCGGTGGCCACGGTCAACAAAATCGCATATGCCGCGAATATGATGACGCCCGCTCGGCGCCAAAAAGTCATCGGATAGGGCCGCCAACTGGAGCCGAGATCGAGTGGCGTGACCGGTGCGATCGTCTGTACTGCCCGGCTCAACGCGGCGGCGAGCTTGCTGACCTCGATCTCCCCCGGCTTGCCGCTGTCAAGCTTAGGCTGCGCCTCGCTTACAGCCCCGGCCAGCGTGTCATCAACCAACTTGCCGGTGCGTGCGCCGTAGGCGATGACGAGCTTGGCATCCTCGATCAACTGGCGGACATAAGTATCGGGCGCATCGGGGTCGCTCATGGCCATCAGCCTCGGATGCCCCCCACGAAACCTTTCGAGGTCGGGCAGACGCAGGGCGAGAGAGGCGGGCCGGCAGGCTCGGCCCAGCACCAGAATTTCGGCGTGAAACACACTGTTCCCGCCACGTGGGCCGGTGGAAGGCTCGGATTTTCCTCTGAGTCCGCCCGCGCCGGGGTGGCCAGGCAAAGCATACCAGCGGCAATCGCGAACAGCAGCCGCCCGACCAGGCGGAATCGAATGGCACTTCCAGCGCTGAGCCGGCGTCTCGCTGCCGGCCGTCGGGTGCCGCCTCGTCCGGGCGTCCAACCATTCGTGAGGCGTATCATCACCTGCTCGCGCGCACCTCGCACAACCGTGAACGGAGGTCGCAAAAGGACGTGTCCGCAACCATCCGCGAACTTGCAAATGCTGCGGTATCCGCCGTCGGTTGACGCCCCGTCATCCGCCGGCCAATCCTCTCCTCGTACAATTATGCGCCGCTAACCGTTTCACTGCAATAATAATCTTGACTGCGGAGCGAGCTGACGCGCTCTTCATAAGCGCGCGGGATTTGTCCCGGATACCGAAAGGAATCCCCGCCGATGAGGATGAGAGGCGGACAGTGCCCTGGCCTTGCCGGCCGTCGCTTCACGCCTCGATGATGTCTCCGGCGTGAAAACCCTGCGCGAACAAGAGACCGCGCAGATCGGCGAACTCGAGGTGTGCCTGTGCCTGAGCCGCAACCACCGGCTGGGCGCGGAACGCAACGCCGAGACCCGCCTCGAGCAGCATCGGCAGATCGTTGGCGCCGTCGCCTACGGCGAGCGTCGCCGCCAGCGGCACATTGTGGGCGGCCGAAAGCTCGTTGAGCGCGGCGAGCTTGTCGTCACGGTCCCGGACCGGCTCGCAGACCTTGCCGGTCAGCGCATGCTCGTCGTGCAGCAGGATGTTGGCGCGATGAAAATCGAATCCGAGTGCCTCCGCCACGCGGCTGGTAAAGTAGGAAAAACCCCCGGAGACCAGTGCGGTCTTGGCGCCATCGGCGCGCATCGTGGCGACCAGCGCCCGCGCGCCATCGGTGAACCGGATCTGCTGCCAGGTCTGATCGAGTGCGGAGAGTGGCAGACCCTTGAGCATCGCCACCCTTCGGCGCAGACCTTCCCGGAAATCGATCTCGCCGTTCATGCCGGCACGGGTGATTTCGGCGACCTCCTCCTTCAGCCCGGCAAAAGCGGCCAGCTCATCGAGGGTTTCGGCGGTTACGATGGTGCTGTCCATGTCGGCAACGAGCAGCCGCTTCCGCCTGCCGGTGGCAGGGGTTGCGATGGCATCGATCCGGGCGCGATCGAGTGCGGCGCGCACCAGCGCCAGATCCGGCGGAGAGGCGCAGGGGAGTTGGGCCGCCTCACCCGGTGAAAGGATCTGCGCCTCGCCGGCCGCAAGCGCCTCCCGAACGCGGGAAATCACCGCAGGCCGGAGGGTGGTGGCGCGGCGATCGGCGATCAGGGTCAGGACGTGAGCGATCGGCATGCCGTCATCGTCGCCGGGCCGACCGCGTCCGGCAAGTCAGCACTCGCGGCCCGGCTCGCCGAACGGATCGGCGGCGTCATCATCAATGCGGATGCAATGCAGCTTTATCGCGAGCTCCGCATCCTGACGGCGCGACCGACGCCGGAAGAAGAAGAGCGTGTGCCGCACCGGCTTTACGGCGTGCGCCCGGCGGCGGAGCCGGCCAGCGCTGCCTGGTGGCGGAGAGCCGCGCTCGAGGCGATGGCAGAGGCCGCGTCTTCGGGACGCATCCCGGTGCTGTGCGGCGGTAGCGGGCTTTACCTCGAAGCGCTCGTCAATGGCCTCTCGGAGGTGCCGCCACCCTCGCCGGAGGCACGCCGCGAGGCCCGGGCGCTGCTTGCCGCCCTCGGCCCGGCCGGTCTCCATTCCAGGCTCGCCGAGGTCGATCCGGCGACCGCCGCCCGCCTTCGCCCGAGCGATTCTCAGCGCCTGGCGCGCGCCTGGGAGGTCTGGTGCGCGACCGGGCGAGGCCTCGCCGCCTGGCAGACCGCGCGCCGGCCCGAGCCGGCCGCCTGGCGGTTCCGCACCATCCTCCTCGACCCGCCGCGCGCCGCCCTCAGGGAAACGATCGCCCGGCGCTTCGCCGGAATGCTCTCGGCCGGGGCACTTGAGGAAGTCAGGGCGCTGGTCTCGCTCGCGCTCGACCCGGCGCTGCCGGCGATGCGCGCGCATGGCGTCCCCGAACTCTCCGCCCACCTTGCCGGCCGCCTGACGCTGGAAGCGGCGAGTGCGCGCGCCATCCTGGTGACGGCACAATACGCGAAACGCCAGACCACCTGGTTTCGTCACCATGAGTTGGGCGATCCTGGGCGAGCACATAGGATCCATGCACGCATGGCAGGCCAAACGAAATTAGAGGAAAGAAATCTGGCAGATCTTGCCACTTTTGTTCTTGATCCGGGTTGACGCCCGTCCTTCCCCAGTGCCTAATGGGCCTTGTCTCAGGCCCGGCCGGCGCCTCGCCGGGCGGAGAGGCTGTGCACCGAATGCTGCTTTCGTGTGGCCCGCCGGCTATGCCGGCTGCGCCGGCCCGGCACGCGGACGGCGATCGCGGTGGCTGAGGTTGCGGCGGAGAGTGTGAAATGGCGGCGGCGGAGCAATCCGGGGCAGACGTTCTTTTGCGGGTGCTGAATGAGCAGGGAGTCGAGGTCATCTTCGGCTACCCCGGCGGCGCGGTGCTGCCGATTTATGACAGTCTGTTTCGCCAGAACGCGATCCGCCATGTCCTCGTCCGCCACGAACAGGGCGCGGTGCACGCGGCCGAAGGCTATGCGCGTTCGACCGGACGTGTCGGCGTGGTGCTCGTCACCAGCGGTCCGGGCGCCACCAACGCCGTCACCGGCCTCGTCGATGCGCTGATGGATTCAATCCCGATCGTCTGCCTGACCGGCCAGGTACCGACGCATCTGATCGGCAACGACGCGTTCCAGGAGGCGGACACAACCGGCATCACGCGGCCGGCAACCAAGCACAATTACCTGGTCAAGCGGCCGCAGGACCTCGCGCGCGCCGTGCACGAGGCTTTCATCGTTGCTCGCTCCGGCCGCCCCGGGCCGGTTGTGATCGACCTGCCGAAGGACATCATGATCGGCAAGGCGCCGTACAGCGCTCCGCCCGAAGACGGGCACCCGAGCTATCGTCCGCGCACCGAGCCCGACCCCGAAGCGATCGGCCGCGCCGTCGATCTCCTCAAAGGCGCGCGCCGGCCGATCATTTATACCGGCGGCGGCATTATCAATTCCGGCAAAGAGGCGGCCCTGCTGCTGCGCACATTCGTCCGCCTGACCGGCTTTCCCTGCACCTCGACCCTGATGGGACTGGGCGCCATTCCGGCCTCCGATCCGCGGTTTCTCGGCATGCTTGGCATGCACGGCACCTATGAGGCCAATCTCGCCATGCACGGCTCAGACGTGATGCTGGCCCTCGGCGCCCGCTTCGATGACCGGGTGACCGGCCGGCTCAATGCCTTCAGCCCCGGCTCGCGCAAGATCCACGCCGATATCGACCCGTCCAGCGTCAACAAGAATGTGCCGGTCGAGGTGCCGATCGTCGGCGATGCCGGGCGGGTGCTCGACCGCCTGATCGAAGCCTTCGAGGCCGATCCGCGGACTCCCGATCGCGCCGCGCTTGCCGAATGGTGGCGCGAGATCGATGGCTGGCGCTCCCGGCAATGCCTTGCGTTCACCCAGGACTCCGCGCCGGGCGCGGTCATCAAGCCACAGCACGCGATCCGCCGTCTTTACGAGGCAACGCGCACGCTCGGCCGCGAAGTTTTCGTCACCACCGAAGTCGGTCAGCACCAGATGTGGGCGGCCCAATATTTCGGCTTCGAGGAGCCAAGGCATTGGATGACCTCAGGTGGGCTCGGCACCATGGGATACGGCTTGCCGGCCGCGGTCGGTGTGCAGATCGCGCATCCGGATGCCCTGGTGATCGACATCGCCGGCGAGGCGAGCACCCTGATGAACATTCAGGAAATGAGCACGATCGCGCAGTACCGTCTGCCGGTGAAGCTGTTCATTCTGAACAACCAGTACATGGGCATGGTGCGGCAGTGGCAGGAGCTGTTGCACGGCGGGCGCTACGCCGAGAGCTTCATGGCGGCACTCCCTGATTTCGTGAAACTCGCAGAAAGCTTCCATGCGACTGGCCTCCGGGCCGGGAGCGTCGATCAGCTCGACGATGTGATCCGGACGATGCTCGCGACCGACGGGCCGGTGATTGCCGAGATCGCCGTCGATCCCAAGGAAAACTGCTTCCCGATGATTCCCTCCGGTGCCGCACACAACGACATGATCCTGTCCGCGGCTACCGAGGATCGCGCCGCCGGCATCGCCGATCCCGGCCTCGTCCTGGTCTGACCCGGATGGCCGGTGATGCAGGGCTCAGATTGGCGACCATTTCAGTGCTGGTGGAGAACGAGCCGGGGATCCTTGCGCGTGTCGTCGGGCTTTTCTCCGGTCGCGGTTACAACATCGACAGCCTGACGGTCGCTCCGGTGGATGAGGCCGGGCGGCTGAGCCGCATCAATATCGTGACCTCCGGGACCGAGATGATGATCGAACAGATCAAGGCCCAGCTCGGCCGCCTCGTGCCCGTCTATCGCGTCGCCGACCTCGGCCGCGAGGGTCCGCACATCGCCCGCGAGATGGCGCTCATCAAGGTCTCGGGCACTGGCGAGAAACGTGCCGAGGCACTGCGCCTGGCCGAAGCCTTCCGCGCCCGCGTGATCGATGCGACCACCGAGAGCTTCGTCTTCGAACTCACCGGGGGGACGGAAAAGCTCGATGCTTTTCTCGCCCTGGTGCGTCCGCTCGGCCTCGCCGAGGTTTCGCGCACCGGGGTCGCCGCGATTGCGCGCGGCGCCCGCACGATCTGACGTTTCACAACCGAGCTGGGGGAAATCATGCGCGTCTATTA
>JBOHMK010000065.1:0-5242 GCA_050730115.1 Acetobacteraceae bacterium | reverse complement strand
CAATCCGCTCCCATCAACCAAGGAGCTTGAATCCGACCCGCCCGAGCCGGAGCAAGGAAATAATTGGGTTCCGAGCCTAGAGCAATATCGCCCTGACCGGAATCGCCAGATGCCAGTCAGGGTGGTGAAATTGCTCGAGAAAACAAACCGGGAGCATGTTCGGTCAACCTGAACATGCTCCCGGCGCGGCGCGCAAGCGGGGAGCTGAGCCGCGTCGGTCCAGTGCTCACCCGTCGTCTCGGTGCGCACCAGCGGCTTTGGTGGATCGCTCGGGAGATGGGTCGATGCGGCTCAGGAAGTGCCGCTGGCGAGTGTCGCCTTGAGGCCGGAGATGGTGAGCGTGAGGGCACTCGGGCCGCTCGCTGCAACCGGAGCCGCCACCCGCCAAGTTGCGTGATCGATATCGCGGAACAGAACGGCAATGCCAACGAATTGCGTTCCCTTCTGCAACGTGCGGGTGATCGTCTTGGTCTGGCCGGGCGGCAGTACGAACTGCTCCGAGGCCAGGAGGTCGCCGCCCAGCGTCTGCTGCGTGTGCCCGATCAGCGCGAAAAAGTCGGCCCGATCGAAGCTTCCGGTGCCACTAAGCTGGAATAGCTGAAACGCGACCGGCGCCGGACGGCCGGTCGGGTCAGGGTTCTGATTCGCCCCGGCGTGCACCGTGAGCGTCAACACGGCAGGGGCGGCCGGCCCGGCCGCGCAGCGTGCGAGTGCGAGTGCCGGTACGAGAGCGAGTAAAGCGCGGCGGCCAGTCATGCGGACTCCGTTCCCCGGGTGACGATCTCGGCCAGCGCCTGCTCGTAGGCGCGGGCGAAGGCCTTGCCGAAGACGCTGTCGAAATCGTCGGCGAGTCCGGCGGCAACCTGAGCGTGCAGCTTTTCGAAGGCGTCCCAGGCGCGTGCCTTGCGGCCCGCCGCGAGCGCCATCAGCCCGCCGGCACCGGACGCCCCGGAGAGGGTCGCGGGATCGAAGCGTTTGACCAGTGCGCGCACCGCCGCCTGCAGCGCCGCAGTGGTGGCAAGCTCATGCTGGCGAATATCCTTGAGCGCGTCTGCAACCGCCTCGGCTGGGCTCATGTCGGTATGCCGACCCGCACCGATCAGTGCAGCCAGCGCATCATCGTCCCCGGCGGAAAACTTGAGCGGGTTGTTGCCCCGGGCGCGGATCATCGTCTGCTCGATCCGGAACTCACCCTTGATGGCGGCGCGTGCGATCAGCGCCTGGCGCAGGCCGCTCACCAGAGCCCGAAAGGCCCCGCCGAGTGCGGTCATTGCCGCCATCGGGTCGGCGAGCTCGGCATCCGGCACGCCGGCACCTGCCAGGAACATCCTGAGCAGGTCGGAATCGGCTGCAGGCTGGACGCTCAGTGGCCGGGCCTCAGGCGCAGCAACCGTGGCAGGAACGGCGGCAGGCGCGGCGACGGACGGGGGAGGGGAAGCGGCGGCAGGCGGGGAGGCAGCGGCAGGCGGGGAAGCGGCGGCAGGCGGTGGGCGCAGCAGGGATTCCTCGCTGTCCCAGTCGTCTGGCAGCAACTCGGCGGCCGACTGCGGCGGTCGGAACGCATCTTCCACCGCCGGCCCATGGTCCGGCATGACCGGACCGGCGAAGGGCGCATCGGCCGGGTCTGGCGCGAGGGGGTCGAAGTCCGCGGGCAGTGCGAACGCCGGCCTCTGGCCGCCCGGCTCTTTGTCAGCGAATGGCCGCCCGCCCGTCGCGCCCAGTACAGCCGCGAACGGATCATCACCGAACGGATCGGGCGGCTGCGAAGCGCCCCGGACGGGCGCAATCGCTGGAGCAAACTGCTCCGCTTCCTCGGCAATACGAACCTCGATCTCGTACGGCCCAAGGCGCAGCCGATCCCCGTCACGCAGCGTTCGCGGTGCGCCCACGCCGACCGCATCGGCCTCGCGGTTGAGGAAGGTCCCGTTGGCCGAGAGATCGGCAAGTTGCCAGGTACCCGAACGGAAGGCGAGCAGGCAATGCCGCTTCGAGAGATGTCGCTCCGGGTCCGCCAGCACCCAGTCATTCTCGGTGCCGCGCCCGACGCTGAACTCCCCGCCGTGCAGGGTTCGCGTCTCAGGCGGGACATCGTCGGGGCAACGGAGCACGGAAAGCGTGAGCGTCATTGCCTCAGCCGATCAAGACCGTTGGCATCCCGAGCACGATCACTCCGCCATGTGCGGTCGGATCCCCCATTCTCGCTGCCGGCATGCCGCCGAGCAGAACGGTCGGCGCACCCGGCAGGATGGTATCGGGCGGTCCGACGCACGTGCAGAGCCCGCCGACAACCGCCGCCGGCATGCCTCCCACCAGCACGGTTGGCACGCCAGGAGGCAGGATCGGCCCACCGACGTGCGGTACCAATACGTCCACCATCGGGCAGGTATGCAAGCAGCCGACGAAGGCCGCAGGCTGGCCCATCACGCCTCCTCGGGCGGCAGTCTTCCGGGCCCGCCCGCCGCGATGTTGTGGGCGCTGTCGAGAAAGCGGGCAAGCCGGTCTTTCTGCCGTTCCGGCTTCGTGCGCACCGCCGCCAGCGCAATCGCACCGGCCACCGCGGTGCCGGTGAGGTAGTCGGCGGGGGGCACCGCCGGCTGGCCGGGCGGAGACATCGAATCTCCGCTCCAGAACGCCGCGACTGCAGCCCACGCCTCCGGACTGCCGAATCCCGCCTGCTGCGCAGCCGCGAAGGCGGCGCGGCGCGGCTCATCGGATTGGCGGCGCACCCACTGCTCGGCCTGGGTCACGGCCGTGCGGTCGGGCTCCGGAAGGTTGGTCGGGGCCGTGTGGTGTGCGCACACACAGGCCCACCACGTGGCTTCCCGCTTCGGCAAAGCGTGCGCTAAGAGCCGCGTCGCCTCCATCAGGAAGCCGCGCCCCTCCAAACGCTCCAACGCCTCGGCGATCGCCGCGCAGCCATCAAGCAGCGCACTCGCCTCGGGCGAAAGGTCGAGCCGCTTTCGCACCTCCTCGAGATTGCTATCCGCCAGCTTGACCAGGGCTGCCCCCATCATCGCTTACGCGTCAGTTCACTTGCACCAGTCCACCTTTCAAAGTGAGCATTCCATCCCCGGTCAGCTGGGCCATCGGACCCTTGAGATCGAGCAGGGCCTGCGCTGCCGCCTTGATCATCGTCCCGTTGATCGCGACGCCCGAGGGGTCGATCTTGATGCTGTTGCCGCCGACCGTGAGGGTGATGCTGGTGGGGTCCATTTTCACGCTGCTACCCTCTCCGACCGCCAGTTGGATCGCCTGCGCTCCGGTGATCTTCACCGAGCCCGCCTGTGCGTTCACGACTATGTTACCGCTAGACGAGGTTACCGTGTAATTGTTTTCTGAAGTGTGACCAACCTTGCCCTTAACCGAGAGAGTCCGGTCGCCGTCGATGGTGATCGATTCGTCCTTCTTGATTGTTACGGTCCGATTGTTGCCGACGCTCAGCGACTGGTCGTGCTCGACCTCGGTCGTCAGGTCCTTCTCGGCGTGCAGCAGCACCGCCTCGCTTCCCGCCGTGTCGTCGAACGACAGCTCGGAGTAATTGGAAGTTCCGCCACCGGTCGATGAGCGGCTGCGGAAGCCGCTCTTGGTCTGTTGCCCGGGCAGCGCAAAGGGCGGCATCTGCTGGCCGTTGTAGAAGGAGCCGATCACCACCGGCTGATCCGGGTCTCCGTACATGAAGGCGGCCGCGACCTCGCTTCCCTGCCGCGGCATGTGTTGCCAGCCCCAGCCGTTGCCGCTCCAGGGCTGGATCACCCGCACCCAGATCGCGTTCTGCCCGGTTTCGTCCTTCCGGTGATCCCAGAAGAACTGCACCTTGATCCGCCCGATCTTTTCGCTGTCGATCTCGCCCGAAGCGGCCAGCACGATTGCCGAATAGACCCCCGTCATGTGTGGCCGCGGGGTCGCGCAAGGCTGCCGCCAGGTGGTCGCCTGAGGAAACGCCGTGAAGCTGTTCCGGTAGCTGATCTCGCCCCCGCCGGTAATCCAGGTCGGGTCGGCGAAATCGTGCAGCACGCCGCGCACCACGAACTGCGCGTTCTGACTGCCGCTCATCGGATCGGTCGTGAGCGTAAAGCGCCCGCCGGCGAAGAAGCCCTCGTGCTGGCCCTCCCCCTCGTAGAGCGCCGCCGCCGCGTCAGCGGCTTCGGACTGGAACTTGGCGCGTGCGTTGAGGATGTCGGTCTTGTCGGAGCGCCCCGGCCATAGATAGACGCTGCGCCCGGAGGCTCCGCTGGCCTTCAGAAGCGAGCTGCTGGTCCCGCTCGGCTGGTTCACCGTGACCGGGTCGTAGTCGGCCAGGGTCACGGAGCCCCAGGCAGTCTCGTTGCGACGACGGAACGCCGACAGGACGTCGTAGTTCCCGCCGGTTTCGACATAAGTCAACGCATCGCCGCTGATCGCCTGGAAGGCACCGTTGTAGTTGAGAATGACGAGCTTGTGTGCGCTCTCGGTATGTTCGAAGTAATAATAAAGGCCCTCCTCCTCCATCAGACGGCTGACGAAAGCCAGATCGGTCTCATTGAACTGGGTGGTGTAAGGCCGCGTCCGCGGCGCGCCCTGCAGCCTCGTGTCGTAATCGATCGTCGCCTCGCCGAAGATCTTGCTCAGGATGTCGGTGACGCTGGCATCCGGGAAGATTCGGCAGTCGATAGTCTGGGTCAGGAACCAGAGCTTCGGCACGACCTCGAAGCGATAGTATCCGTAGCCGCGCACGGCCGTCCCATGGGTGATCAGACGTCTGATCATGCCGTTGAAATACCGCTCGGGACCGCCCGGCCGTGCCACCTTCAGAGATAGTGGCTGGAACAGATACGTGTCGGGCGAGAGCGGCGATCCGGAGGCGTAGAAATCGATGGTGAGAGCGAACGGAGCGCTGATCGCCTCCTCGGCGTGGAAGGCGACCGGGATGAAGCCAGTGGCTGCGCCGCTGACCGCGATACTGAGTGCACGCTCCTGCCCGCCTCCTCCACCCGCGGCGTCGGACATGAAGGTCTCCTTCCGAACCGGAGTCCTTTTACCTGCCGGCAGGGCAGCGGCAAACAAACGCTCCCGTGACCGCCGGTGTCCTGTCCCCGTCGTTTGCTGCCGCGGGCAGCAAACGTAAGGGGAGAAGCAGGCCACCGAAAATGAAGGGCTAGTGTCCTGCCTCCGTCGTTTGCTGCCCGCGGCAGCTTGCCAACTTGCGCATCCCGCCGTTTCCCGCCGGCGCCTCTCCCCTGGTCCGGGAAAGGTTGCGCCGGCG
>JBOHMK010000064.1:0-5207 GCA_050730115.1 Acetobacteraceae bacterium | reverse complement strand
CTGGAGCACAATTTCGGGCACGGCCAGCAGAACCTCTCCACCGTGCTCGCCGCCCTGAACCTGCTGGCCTTCGCCTGCCACACCGTCTGCCAACTGGTGGGCCAAGCTTGGCGCGCAGCCATGCGCGCAGCCGGCACCCGCCAGGGCTTCTTCCAGCACCTCCGAGCCATCACCACCTACCTGGTGTTCCCCTCATGGGACCACCTGCTCGGGACGCTGGCCTTCACCAGACCTCCACCTCTCGGACCTTGATCATCACCGCCGCTCGGGGCAGCTCAATCTGCCCCTTCGTTACAGCGTCGAGGCAAAATGAGAATTGCTGAAGTGGCCCCGGACTAGATACCGGGCCGCCGTCCCCGGTGGGGGACTGCGGCGGCGGATTCTGGGCGCTGTGCGAAGGCCGGCGCGGTCGTGCCGCTGAGGGGCGTTTCGGGCCGATTTCCCCTCCCCGCGTTCTTTTGGGGGCTAGCCACAACGTGCATCGGGCTTCGCTGCCGGGCGGTCGTCTCCCGCGTTCTCAAGCCGGCGGGCCAGCAGTCGGGCAAGGTTCATCCCGCCCTTTTACGGGACTTATCCGATGCGGACGAGCCGGGTTCCCTCGGTGTGCAGCCAGCCGATGGCGGCGTCGGTGTGCGGCGAGAGGGTGCGCACGAGGGCCCAGAAACGCGGCCCATGGTTCATTTGCCTGAGATGCGCGACCTCGTGCGCGGCCACGTAGTCCTGCACGAAGGGCGGTGCCATCACGAGGCGCCAGGAGAAGGCAAGCGAGCCGTCTGGACCGCAGCTTCCCCAGCGGCTCCTGGTGTCGCGGACACGCACGCGGCGGGGTTTGAGACCGAGCCGTTCCGCCTTTTCCGTGGCCAGAGCCGAAAGCCGCCGCGCCGCCTCCCGGCACAACAGATCACGCACGCGGCGGGCCAGAAATTCGGGCTTGCCGGAGACGCAGATCGCGCCCGGCTCGAGCCAGGCGCCGCCGCGCGCCTCCGGCAGGTAGCGGATCAGATGATCTTCCCCTGCCAGAGGAATGTGGGCGCCGGATGCGAACGGGATCGCGCCCGGCAGCGCGGCGAGGCGCTGGGTCACCCAACCGGCGTGCTCGGTGAGCCGGGCAAGGCCGGCGCGGCGCCCGGCCCGCGGCGGCAGCGTGACGACAACGAGACCCGCCTTGGGCTCGATGCGCAGGCTGACACGGCGCGCTCGCTTGTTGTGACGCCAGAGGACGCGGGCGTCGCTGCCGGCCAGGGTCAGGGTTTCGGGTAGCAGGAGGTCCATCGCCGGCCGACCATGGCAACACCGCTCCGCGTCGGGCAAGGGCAACCTCGCCGGCGGGGCTTCGCTGCCCATATCGAAGAGACGCGGACGGCGGAGATGTCAGATGGATGCGATCCCTGAAGAACGGCTTTTTCAGCGGGCGATCGGGACGGGTGAGCCGCCCGTTGCCGGGCTCCCCGGAGCCCCGCCTCTCGACAGGCTGCTGCACGCGCGCCAGGCGCGGCTCACCGGCGGGCTGTCGCCGATCGGCATGGCCGGGCCATGGTTTGCCTGGATGCTGCAGCTTGCCAATCGTCCGGCATTCCGCATGCAGCTTGTCCGCCGGAGCTGGGAGGAGTGGCTCGCGCTTACCGGCGCCGGCACTGCGCCGGCGGTGGCGCCGGCGAGATCGGATCATCGCTTCGGGCATCCTGGCTGGCAGCAGGAGCCGTTCCGAAGCATCGAACAGGCGTTCCTTCGTATGGAGCGCTGGTGGGCCGAGGCCACGGAGACCCCTGGCCTTTCGGCGCGGGAACAGCGGATCGTCGCCTTCATGCTGCGCCAGGCGATGGATACGATGTCGCCTTCGAACCTCCCGTGGCTCAATCCGGAAGTGCTCGAGCGCGCCCTGCAGAGCGGCGGGGGCAACCTGCTCGAAGGCGCCGCCAACGCGATCGAAGATGCCGCCGAACTGTTCGCCGGGCAGCGCACACTGCCCGTTGTGGTCGGCAGGGACGTGGCCGCGACTGAGGGGCGGATCGTGCTTCGAAACCGGCTGATGGAGCTGATCCAGTATGCGCCGAAGACAGAGACGGTCCGGCCGGAACCGGTCGTGATCGTGCCGGCCTGGATCATGAAATACTACATCCTCGACCTTTCGGCGACCAACTCGCTGATCGGTTACCTGGTGGCGCAAGGCTACACGGTCTTCTGCATCTCCTGGCACAATCCGGGCCCAGAGGATCGCGATCTCAGCCTCGAGGATTACCGCACCGAGGGCGTGATGGCGGCGCTTGAAGCGGCGCTGGCGATCACACGTGCGGGTTCGGCGCATGCCGTCGGCTATTGCCTCGGCGGCACGCTGCTCACGATCGCCGCCGCGGCGATGGCGCGCGGGCGCGACCAGCGGCTCCGGACCGTGACGCTGTTTGCCGCGCAGACCGATTTCAGCGAAGCGGGGGAGCTGCAGCTTTTCATCACCGAGGCCCAGCTTGCGTTCCTCGAAGACCTGATGTGGCAGCAGGGCACTCTCGACAGCCGGCAGATGGCCGGAGCGTTCCAGATGCTGCGGGCCAACGATCTCATCTGGTCACGGATGATCAAGACCTATCTGCTCGGTGAGCGGGAACATCCGAACGACCTGATGGCATGGAACAGCGATGCGACGCGGATGCCGTACCGGATGCACGCCGAATATCTCAGGCGGCTGTTCCTGAACAACGAGCTGGCCGAGGGACGCTTCCCGGTCGAAGGCAAGCCGGTCGCGGTCGGCGATATCCGGGTGCCGATGTTCGTGGTCGGGACCGAGACCGATCACGTTGCGCCGTGGCGCTCGGTGCACAAGATTCATCTGCTGAACGAGGCTGATGTGACGTTCGTACTGACCTCGGGCGGACATAATGCAGGGGTGGTGAGCGAGCCCGGTCATCCTCACCGGCACTTCCGGCAGCATCGGCGGATTCCAGGTGAATCCTATCAGGGACCCGAGGAATGGGAGATGCGGGCCAAGCTCGAGAACGGTTCGTGGTGGCCCGCCTGGGTAACATGGCTTGGTGGGCATTCCGGTGCACCGTGTACGCTGCCGCCGCTGGGGCGAAGCGAAGCGGGGTTTCCGGCTGGCGAGCCGGCGCCCGGACGCTACATACACGAGCTGTGAGCGGGGCACGAGCTGTGAGCCGGGCATGAGCGGCGCCGTGCTGCCGGTCGATCGTGCGCTATCCTATAGGTATGACGAAGTTCCTTCAGAAGCTGCATGAGAATGCTGTGCGAATGCGAATGGTTCATGAAGTGTAATGGAAAAATTCGTATTGGCGTATCGGTTGAGAAGTGATAGTGAATTGCCCGTCGATCGGGGCGCGGCGTGGCTTTATCCGCGCCGCGGAAGTTTCTTCAGCAAAACGAGGAGGGTTCAATGGAGAAGCAATCCTCTGTTGCGCGCGGTGACGGCGCACGGGGTGATGGCGCAGTGTCGCCGGCAGGCTCGGAGGAGCAGTGGCGGGCGCTCGGCGAAGCCAATGTGCGGCTGGTGCGCGGGATGCTCGCGGTCTGGCAGCGCGAACTGGAGCTTGGACAGGAGCTGATGAATGAGAACTTCGCCGATCCGGGTGTGATCACGGAGTTCTTCTCGGGAAGCATGGCCGTCGGGTCGCGCTGGTCGGCCGCGCATCGTCGCTTCGATCACGCCGTTCAGGCCATGCGCAGGATCAATGACGAATTCTACGAATGCCTGTTCGACGCGGCGGCGATGGCAAGCGGCAACGGCCACGAGTCGAGCCCGCATCTCGGTGTGGCAGGCCAGGCGAGGGAGGTGCGCGCGGCCCGCAGCAGTTGATCCTGCCGCCGGGACGCAGGCGCGATCATCAGGCGCGATCATCCTGGGGAAGCGCTTCGGCGAGGCGGCGGAGTGCCGCGGCGAAGGCGGCAGCGCTCTGCACCGGGTCCTGAAAGTCGATCCGAAGCACCGCCTCGCCTGAGCCGAGATCGAAGCCGTCAGGATCCGCAGCAACGAGCCGCCAGGCACCCCCGCCACCCCCCCCGGCGGCAGCGATCGCGCACAATGAAGCGACGTTATCGGCGTTGCAGCGGGCGATGATGGCCGCTTCATTGGCCGAGAACGCGCTGACCGCACCGGGATCCGGCGCCAGCACGGCCGGGTCGATCCAGGAAGCCGCGGCGAAACCGGCGACCGCGTGCACGGCTTCGATTGTGAGCCGCCAGAGGGAGAAATCCTGGAGCCCCGAATACCAGCCGGCATAGGGGTTCAAGGCATGCCAGCGGGCGAGCAGCGCGGGATCGTCGATGCGGGCGGCGCTGCCGGTGAGGGTGGCGCGTGGTGCGGTTTGCGGATTGGGCGTCACGGCTGGCCCGGCCAGGAGCAGAGAGCAGCGCGGATCGCGGGCGAGGTCGCGGCTGTGCTGGGCCAGCGCCGAAAGCCAGAAGAGGGGCGAGAGATCCTGAGCCGGGGCAACCGTGACCAGGCTCGTGAATGGCGTTGCCGGATGACCGCGCCGTGGAGCGAGGGTAGTGGCCAGGACGCCAGAGCGAACCCGGCGGATCAGGCGGCGGGTAGTCTCGATCAGCGCCGCGGCGGCTGCCATCGTTCGGTTCCCCTCCGGGCCAGCTTGCGCCACAATACCGGCCGAGGCTCTTCACCCGAAGGCAGAGCCGGGTTGGGAGACCCTGATGAAGCAGACCATCGCCCTGGTCGATGACGACCGGAACATCCTGACCAGCGTCTCGATGACGCTCGAGCAGGAGGGGTTCCAGGTGCGCACGTACACCGACGGGGAGAGCGCTCTGCAGGGGATTACCGCCCGGCCGGTCGATCTCGCGGTCCTCGATATCAAGATGCCCCGCATGGACGGAATGGAGCTGTTGCAGCGGCTGCGCGCTCGCACCAGCCTGCCGGTGATCTTCCTGACCAGCAAGGACGAAGAAGTGGACGAGCTGATGGGGCTCCGGCTCGGCGCCGATGACTATATTCGCAAGCCCTTCAGCCAGCGGCTGCTGATCGAGCGGATCCGTGCGTTGCTCAGGCGCAACGAGGCCGGACGGGTGGAGGGATCGGGGGCGTCGGCATCAGGGGTGATGGTGCGCGGCGAGCTCACGCTCGACGAGAGCAAGCACCGGTGCCTGTGGAAGGGCGAGGACATCCAGCTCACCGTGACCGAGTTCCTGCTGGTCAAGGCGCTGGCCGCGCGGCCCGGCCTCGTCAACTCGCGCGACCAGCTCATCGA
>JBOHMK010000063.1:0-1689 GCA_050730115.1 Acetobacteraceae bacterium | reverse complement strand
GCATGAAGCTCATCAGGTCGAGCAGAACCGCGAGCTTGTCGGGTGCGATTCCCTTGGGCACGCACATGTAGTGGGCGTCGAGAATCATTTTGAAGCCCTTCAGGACGGAGACCTGGTAGGATTTCGGGACCACGCCGAGGGCGCGCGGGTTGATGTCCCAGCCGAGCTGGGTTGGGGTGATGTCGCGGAGGGCCGAGCCGAATTCGCGCATCGTCACGGCCGTTCCGGCAGGGTAATATTCGATCGTCTTGCCAAGCTCGGCGAGGTAGGCCCAGGTCTTGCTCCAGCCTTTGGCGGGGTCCATCGGATCGGCATCGCCGAGGAGATAGGGGAGGCCCATCATGAAGATGCGGCCAGGGCCGGAATTGGCGGGCCGGGCATAGATGAACCGTTTCGGGTGCGCCTTCGCCCAGGCCAGCAGTTCGGCCGGGCTGGTGGGCGGAGCGGAGACTTTGGCCGGGTTGTATTCGAGCAGCGGGCCCGCCGGGCAGAAGGTGACGCAAAGCCCGTGGCCGGCGGCGATGCCCTGCATCTTGAGCGCCCCCGGCAGATAGACTTTTCCCGGGTCGGGGAGTGCTGCGGCGTAGGCGGGCAGCAATTCGAGCCAGATCTTCTGGCTGAGGCCGCCCGAGAGCGCATCGATGCCGGTGAGCACGAGATCGATGTCGAGCCTGCCCGCGGATTCTTCGGCCTTGAGCTTGCCCGGAAGCTCGGGCGCGGGCGCCTGATTGAAGGTGATCCGGGAGACGAGGTGCGGCTTCTGGCGCGCATAGGCCTCGAGGGCAGGGCGGGTGAGGGCGAGATTGCCGGCGACATCGACGATATTGATCGCAACCGCGTGTTTCGGCAGTGCCGGCGCCGTGGCGGCGGCGGCCTGGCGCACGGAAAGAGCGGCCCCCGAAGCGGCCGCGCCGAGTGCGACGGTTGCCAGCCCCGCGCCGCCGAGCAGGCTCCGCCGCGGAATGTTGTGCTCTCTCATGACGTCATCCTCCCTGCCGCAGGCGTTCCCTGCTGCGGCGATGGCTTTCGATTGCTTGCCGGATCGTCCCGCTGATGTGTGCCCGCGGACTTTCCGGCGTGGCAAGGGTGCGATCGGCCGGTTGAGTTGTCAAATCATTTTACCAATTATCCGGGAGGCGCGGGCGATGGCCCTTTGCAGGGGGCCGGATCGGCCCGATGCTGGCGGGAGCTGCCCGATCCCTCCGATGCAACCGAGCGAGCGACGATGCCGAGCTATCAGTACGTCTATGTGATGCGCGATCTGACCAAGGCCTGGCCCGGCGGGCGGGAGGTCTTTCGCGGCATTACGCTTTCCTTCCTGCCCGGGGCGAAGATCGGCGTCCTCGGCGTGAACGGCGCCGGGAAATCGACGCTGCTCCGGATCATGGCTGGGCTCGATCGCGAGTTCGGCGGCGAGGCGTGGGCGGCGGAGGGGGCGAGGGTGGGGTATCTGCCGCAGGAGCCGGTGCTCGATCCGGATGCGACGGTGGGCGAGAGCGTCGCCGAGGCGTTTGCGGTGCTCAAGGCGCAGCTTGCGCGGTTCAATGAGGTTTCGGAACGATTTGCCGAACCGCTGGATGAAGCGGAGATGGAGGCGCTGCTGGCCGAGCAGGCGAGCCTGCAAGAGGCGATCGACGCCGCGGACGGCTGGGAGCTGGACAGGAGGCTCGAGATCGCGCTCGATGCGCT
>JBOHMK010000062.1:0-2091 GCA_050730115.1 Acetobacteraceae bacterium | reverse complement strand
GCTGGGGCCGGCAGCGTCGGTTGCGAGCACCGGGCAGCCGGCCGACCAGGCTTCGAGCACGACATTGCCGAGCGGCTCCCGCCGCGAGGCGCAAATGAAGAGGTCCGCGGCGCGGAGAAGGGCGCCTGCATCGTTGCGCCAACCAAGAAAATGCACGCGGCTTGCGACCCCGGCCGCCGCCGCGAGTGTCCGCAGCGATTCTTCTTCCGGCCCCTCGCCGGCGATCAGGAGAGTCGCTCCCGGAAGCCGGGCGATGGCTTCGATCAGCACATCGAACCCCTTGTCCGGATGCAGGCGCCCGCGCGCCAGCAGAAGCGGACGCTCGGGCGGCAGATCGTGAGCCGGGGCAACACCGGCATGGTCGGCGACGAAGTTCGGCAGGTAGTGCGTGCGTGCCTCGGGCCAGCCCTGGGCGCGGAACCATGCGACCAACCCTTCGGTGTTGCCGACAAGATGATCGCAATGGCGATAATGGCGCAGCGGATACGGTCCGCCGAGGCGTGCGACATGCACGAAATTCCCGCGCGGCATATGCTCGGTCGCGCGGCTCATCCAGCTTACGGCGACCTCTGGGGCGAAGGCTTCGAGGGCGCGCGCGAGGCGCGGGCGGGTGCGCAGATCGAGCGGTCCGCCGAAGCGGAGTTCGACCGGCCTCACCCCCGCGGCGACGAGGCGCCGGGTGCGCTCGGCATCACGGCGGATCACCGGCAGCACGGCGATGCCGGCGGCGTGGAGCGCGATCGTGAGCCGCTCGAAGAAGAGCTCGGCGCCGCCGTGATGGGCGCCGGCCATGACCTGGGCAAGCCTCATGCGACCCGGTTGTCGGCCGTGAGCGCGAGAGCCGCATCGAGGACGGCCTCGACGCGGAGATCTTCCATGCGCCTGGTGGGAGAACGGACGGCCACTGCAGCGCGGCCCGTGGGGGCATATTCATCGGCGGGCGTCGGGCCGAAGAGGCCGATCGTCGGCGTGCCCGCAGCGGCGGCGAGGTGCATGAGGCCGGAATCGTTGCCAACGAAGAGGGCGGCGCGGGCGAGGCAGGCGGCGGCCTCGGGAAGAGAAACCCGTCCGGTGAGGTCGATCGCTTCGGTCAGGCGCGCGGCCAGAGGGGCGGAGAACGCCCGCTCGGCGGGGCCCGGTCCGGCCAGGATCGCCGCGCGTGCCGGGCCAAGCGGGTCCGCGGCGAGGCGGCGGAAGAGTTCTGCAAAGCGCTCGGGCGGCCAGATCTTGCCGGCCCAGTTGGCGGTCGGCCCGAGCGCGATGATCGGCGCCCCTGCCGGGAGGAGAATGGCGGCGCGCGCGCGATCGTCCGCGGAGGTCCAAGCGACGGCGGCGGGCGGCGGATCGAGGCCGAGGATGCGGCCGAGTTGGGCGATTTTCGGTCCCGACCGGATTTGCATCGCGGCGCGGTGCCGGGCGTGCAGGAACCACGCGAGAGCCGAGCCGCGAATATCGACGACCAGGTCCCAGTGAGTGCGGACGGCCATCGCCCAGAGGCGAATCCAGTGCAGATCGTAGCGATGCTTCTCGAGTACGATCAGCCGCTCGAGGTTGGGCATGCGTGCAAACACCTCGGCCGAGATCGGGCCGGCGACGAGCGTGAAGCGCGCACCCGGATGGCGGCGGAGGAGGTGATCGATCAGGCCGCTCGCGAGGACCGCATCGCCGATGCGGCTTGGGGCGACGAAGAGAATGCGCATGGCCGCGCGCCTATAGCATGGCCTGGGCGCGGGCTCTGCCCTGGCACTCCCGCCGGTCCCGGACCAGGCCGTGCGGGCGGCATTTCCAATGAGGGGGAAATTGCTCTACCCTTTGCCCGGGCACGCGCTCCGGTGTGGAGGGATGGCCGAGCGGCTGAAGGCGGCGGTTTGCTAAACCGTTATACGGTTCAACAACCGTATCGGGGGTTCGAATCCCCCTCCCTCCGCCACCTCGGTACAAAGCTGGGCACGCCAGCCGTAGCGGATTTTACGCCGCTTGCGGCGGCCAGCGTCCGAAGCAAGTTGCTCCGCGATCCCATAATTCTGACCTCGCCATCCGCGACCTCGACCCGTTGGGCCAAAGCGCGAAGGTGATCCCGGCGATAGCCAC
>JBOHMK010000061.1:0-10886 GCA_050730115.1 Acetobacteraceae bacterium | reverse complement strand
GGTGATGGTGAAGCCCGATCCGGCCAAGACCCACACACCTGCGACCGCGGCCAAGGAAACGGCGCCGGCGAGCCTCACCCTAATGCAGATTCCGAAGGTCGAAGGGGCGCTCGTCTCGCTCGATCCGCGGACCGGACGCGTGCTTGCCATGGTCGGCGGCTGGAGCTTCCGCGAGAGCCAGTACAACCGGGCGATCGATGCCAAGCGCCAGCCCGGCAGCGGGTTCAAGCCTTTCACCTACCTCACCGCACTCGAGCAAGGCATCCCACCCAGCCAAAAATTCCTCGACGCGCCGGTCGTCATGTGGGGAGGGGACGGTCCGTGGCGCCCGACGGACTTTGATCCGGGGTTCATGGGGCCGATCAGCATGCAGGTGGCGCTCGAGCAATCGGTCAATCTCGCCACCGTGCGAGTGGCGGAAGCGGTCGGGCTCAAGAACGTTGCCAAGACTGCCGAAGCATTCGGCGTTGTGCACAAGTTCCCGCTCTATTATCCGGCGGTGCTCGGTGCGCTCGATACCACTGTGATGAGGATGGCGGGCGCTTACGCGTCGTTCGACGAGCTCGGGCGCAAGGTCACCCCGACCCTGATCGATAGCGTGTCGGGCCCCGAAGGGAATATGCTCTGGCGTTCGGGGGAGCTGGCATGCTCCAACTGTGCGGGCGGCAGCCCGGATCAGCCGCCGAAGCTCGTCAGCGACCAGCCGCGCATCGCCGATCAGGCCAGCGCGTTCCAACTCGTGACGATGATGCGGGGAGTCGTCAAGCGCGGGACCGGGGTCAATGCCGGGCGGGGAATCGACCGGCCGATTGCCGGCAAGACCGGGACCACCGACAATTTCAACGACGCTTGGTTCAATGGCTTTACCCCGAACCTTGTCACCATCGTTTGGACCGGGTTCGACGAACCGAAAAGCCTTGGTCATGATGAAACCGGAAGTGCGGTCTCGGCTCCGGTCTGGAACGCCTTCATGAAGGTGGCGCTCAAGGGCCGCCCGGTGCTCGACTGGCCAGTCCCTCCCGGCATCACGATGCAGAGTTTCGATACCGTGGACGGGATGGCCATGGGTGCTTTCAAGACCGGCCAGACTCCCGAGACGACGGTGCTCACCGCCTCCTCTGCTGCCGACGGCAATCCGGCCAGCCCGGCTTCCGCCGCGACCTCAGCCGCCGCGTCCACCGCCTCGTCCGGGCTCGACGCCGGGATGAGCGGCCTTTATTGAGACTCTGGAATCGAGGTTTTCGTGTCCGCCGAAACAGACGCACTGAACGAGCAGATCCGGCAGTCGCTGGCCCTGCTGAGGAGGCATCTTTGACTGGGATGCCGCCGTAGGCCGCTTGGCCGAGCTGAACCGGCGCGCTGAAGACCCCGCCCTCTGGAACGACCCGGCCGCGGCTCAGGCGGTGTTGCGTGAGCGCACGCGGCTTGCCGCCGGCCTCGACGGTGTGCGCCGGCTGGAGACGGAAGCCGCCGAGGCAATGGACCTGATCGGGCTCGCCGAAGCGGAAGGCGAGGCGGACGTTGCCGAGGAAGCGACTGCCGCCCTGCACTGCTTGGCGCTCGAGGCGAAGCAACGTGAGGGAGAAAGCCTGCTCGCCGGGGAGGCTGATGCCAACGACGCCTATCTCGAAATCAACGCCGGTGCCGGCGGGACCGAGGCACAGGACTGGGCCGAGATGCTGCGCCGGATGTACATCCGGTGGTCCGAGGCCCATCGCTACAAGGTGCAGCTTCTCGATGAAAGCCCGGGCGAACAGGCCGGGATCAAGTCGGCAACCCTGCAGATTACCGGGGCGTTCGCTTATGGCTGGCTGAAGACCGAGGCGGGCGTGCATCGGCTGGTCCGGATCAGCCCGTTCGATGCCAATGCCCGCCGGCAGACGAGCTTCGCCAGCGTGTGGGTTTATCCGGTGGTCGACGAGACGATCGCAATCGAGATCAACGAGGCCGATCTCAAGGTGGACACCTTCCGCTCCTCCGGTGCCGGCGGTCAGCACGTCAACAAGACCGAAAGTGCAATCCGCATTACCCATGTGCCGAGCGGCATCGTCGTTGCCTGCCAGACCGACCGCAGCCAGCATCGAAACCGCGCCATTGCCATGCAGATGCTCCGCGCGCGCCTCTATGAGCGGGAATTGCAGAAACGTGAGGAGGCGGCGGCGGCGGCGGCGAGTCAGAAGACCGACATCGGCTGGGGCCATCAGATCCGAAGCTACGTGCTGCAGCCGTATCAGCTCGTGAAGGACCTTCGTACCGGGCTCGAAAGAGGCAACCCGGCCGCCGTTCTGGACGGCGACCTTGACGCCTTCATGGCCGCCGCACTCGCCGCGCGCGTCGGCGGCACACGGAGCGAAGCCAGCGCCCAAGCGCGCTGATGCTGCCAGGTTGGGAGAGGAATTTACCTGGGATCAACGGGATGCGGTGACAAAGGAAGGCCGCATTCCTGAGATTCCCGTGGACGATCCAGGCCCAAAGACGCTCGCTCTCGCCCGCGCCCTGAGGCTGGCCGAACAACTCGGCCGGGTGCGCACCCTGCTCGCTACAGGCTGCGCCGCGGAGGCGGCGGTACTGTTCGATGAGATCGGTGACCCGGGATCCCTTCCGATTCCGTTGCATGCCGACGCCTGGTTCCTCCGTGGGCGCCTCGAGAAGTCATGCCACCACTTTCCGGCGGCGATTGCTGCCTATCAGCGGGCCATCGCAGTCGATCGCGGGTTTGCCTCCGCCTTTCTCGATCTCGGCAACTGCCTGGCCGAGATCGAACGGACAGACGACGCCGAGGAGTCACTCCGCCAGGCGCTGGCGATCGCACCCGGGCTCAAGGAGGCACACGCGAGTCTTGGCTCCGTCCTGCTGATGGCCGGACGGGAAGCCGAGGCCGAGCAGTGCTATCGGGCGGCGCTCGCAATCGACCCCATGATGGTGGTCGCGCATCAGAACCTGGCCGCGATTGCAGCGGCGAATGGACGCCCGGCAGAGGCCAGGAGCCATCGCGACGCAGCCTATCGGCAACAGAGCCTGTTCATCGAAAGGGCGGCGTGGCCGGAATTCACGCTGCTGATGCCGACAACCGCAGAAGGCGGCAACGTGCCGTGGAAATTCCTCTTTCCGCGCAACCGTTGCACCGTACTCAAATGGTTCGTCGAATACGCAAGCGAAGGAGAAGCCGAGCGACTGCCACCCTATGATCTCGTCTTCAACGGCATCGGCGATGCCGATGCGGCGCAACCAATGGAGGCATCGCTTGCGCGATTCCTGGCGACCTCGGAGAAGCCGGTGCTTAACCGGCCAGCAGCCGTTCTCAACACGCGCCGCGACCGGTTGCGTAAGCTCTTGGCGGGCATCACAGATGTCGTTGTGCCCGAAGTGATGCGGTTTGATGGCACCGCCGCGACCGATGAGGATATTGCGTTTCCGATACTGCTCAGGGCCGCCGGATCGCACGGCGGTGCCGGCGTCCGGCTCATTCATTCTCTGGCCGAACTCGTTCGGGCGACTGAGGCAAGCCGGCAAAGCTGGTACCTGACACGGTTCTGGCCGTACTGCTCGGCGGACGGCTGGTATCGGAAGTACCGCATCATCTTCATCGGGACCGAGCCGTTCCCTTATCATCTGGCGCTGTCGCGCCACTGGCTGGTTCATTACGTGACAGCCGATATGCTCTCCGATGCGGCGAAAAATGAGGAGGAGAGAGCATTTCTCGGCAATTCGGAAGCCGCGATCGGGGCCCCGCTAATGGTCGCGCTCCGCGAGATCGGCAGACGCCTCGCGCTTGATTTCGCGGGCATCGATTTCTCCATCCTGCCGGACGGACGGCTCCTGGTGTTCGAGGCGAACGCCACCATGCTGGTGCATCCCGAGCCCGAACCGGGCCCCCTCGCCTATCGCAACGATGCGATCAGGCGCATTCTTGACGCATTCCAGGTGATGGTGCGCTTCAAACTACAAGGTCAGCAGCAGCTGAGCCGTTCGGCCGCGACAAATTCCCCATTGCAATCCGTCCCTGATGCGGAGTACCCCGCGTCGGCACGAGCAGCGGAGGAAGTGCCTGGTGTCGGGCTCTGATGTGGTGATCGTCACCGGTGCTACCGGCAATCTCGGATCGGCGGTCTGCGAATTGCTGGCGCGGCGTGGATCGAGGGTGGTCGCGGTCGGTCGTGCCAAAGATCTGACCGACCCGGGCGCTGCCGCCGGTGTTGCTGCGGATGCGATCAAGGAACTGGGGCAGATCGGCGGACTGGTCCACACCGTCGGCGGCTTCGCGATGGGCAGCATCGCCGAAGCGGGGTCCGAACTCGCCGAGCGGATGTGGCGCATCAACCTCGTCACCACGGAGAACATGATCCGCGCGGTCTGGCCGGCGATGCAGGCGGTGGGCAGCGGTAGCATCGTCGCGATCGGCGCGCAGCCGGCCTTGCGTGCCGGCGCCGGGATGGCGGCATATGCGGGGGCCAAGGCCGCCGTGCTTAGGCTGATCGAGGCCGCTGCCGAGGAAGGCAAGCCGCACCGCATTCGCGCCAATGCGGTGCTTCCCGGCACCATGGACACGCCGCAAAACCGCGCCGCCATTCCGGGGGCGGACACCCGGAAGTGGGTCACGCCGGTTGAGGTCGCCGAGGTGATTGCCTTCCTGCTCTCCGATGCCGCTAGCGGCATTACCGGCGCGCATCTCTCGGTCACGGGGCGGGGCTGAGCGTCAGTCCCGGAACGCGCCGCCAGAGGGCAGCTTCGCGAAATCGTCCGCGTCGTGGCAGAGGAAGAGCGGCACGCCGCTCCGCGCCAACTCCTTCATGCGCATGACATCAACATCGGACTCGTGCTCCCGTCCCCGGGCATTGGCACCACGGCGTCGAAACCATCGCCCCGATGGCCGACATCGGCGGCCAGACAAATCCGTCCATGATGGGCGAGATCGAGAAGCAGCGACTGATGCCCGGGCGTGTGTGCCGGCGTCCTGACGAGCCGCATGCTGCTCGTGGAAGTGCACGGCTCACAGGCATCGATCATGGATCTCGTGCGGCTTGCTGCCGTTGTGGCGGCCGTGGATATATCGCGCGCGCCAGCGCTCACGCTCTTTTCGGATGTTGGCGCGCACGGATCCGCGCCAGCGCGAGATGGTCGGAGGTCGCCCCGTCATAGAAGGCGACGTAGTCATGTTTCATGGCGATGCGGGATGCGCCATCGAGGTAGATCATGTGCCCGGACGGGAAACAGCGGTAGGTCAGGTTCTTCCTCAACGCCGCGTCTCCGAGCGGCATCGCCTGAAGGTCGAGCCAGGTCTGGTGGAAAGGTGTCACCGAATCGTAGTAGCCGTTCGCCGAGAACACCTTCAGATCGACGTTGAGGCTCATGGTCGCCGCGAGGTCGCCGGCCGTGTAGAGAACGACATTGCCGTTGGCGTCGACGCCTTTCTCTGCACCGGTCGGATCGGTGTGATGAAAATCCCAGTTGGCGAAAGCCTGATCGTTGAGATCGGTGAACGACGAGCTCGAGGTAAATTTCAGCTCGTCATTGAGATAGTGATTCCACATCGCCGTATAGACACCGTTCACGGCGGTCATTGTCGGATCGTTGCCGCCCGAGTTCGGGTTGATGTACGCAGCGATCCCGGTATCGACCCCGGTCACCCGGCCGTCATAGGCGCCGAGTGCCACGCCCTTGTCGGCCAGCAATGTCAACAGGAAAAGCGCCGTTCCGGCGCTATTGGCGGCAGCGACATTGAGATGCCACGCCCTCAGCGTTGCCACATCGATGCCGAGATCCTCGGCGAGGGTTTTCACAGTTGCCGGATCGGCGTGGGGAAACGCAGTCAGCGCCACCCGATAGGGACCGTCCGCGAACGGCACCACGACCTGCATGAACGAGGGCAGGTCGGAGGGCCGCGGCTGCACGCCGGTACGCCGGTGATACCAGGCATCGGCGGCCCAGGTCGGCATCAGGCCCGTCGGGTTACCCGCCTTGGTGTAATCGAGGATGGAGGATTGCAGCACCACTCCATTGAGCTCGACGCCGGCTTCGTGCAGCACGTAGGAAAGCACCGCGGTGCGTGCGGTGCCGTACGATTCGCCATAGAGGAACTTGGGCGAGTTCCACCGGTCATAGGCCGTCAGGTAGCGCTCGATGAACTGGCGGAGCACCCTCGCATCCCGATCGACACCCCAGAAATCCTTGTTCTTTTTCGGCGCAATCGCCGCCGAGTAGCCGGTGCCGACCGGATTGATGAAGACCAGATCGGTCAGATCGAGGAGGCTCTCGGGGTTGTCTTCCATCCGGTAGGGGGGCGGCGGCGTGAAATCCGGCATCGAGGTCACAATCCGGCGCGGCGCGAACGAGCCGAGCAGCACGAAGACCGCCGAGGATCCCGGCCCGCCATTGTAGAGGAACGTGACCGGACGGAGATTCGGATCCGCGCCATCCCTGGTGAAGGCGACATAGAAAATCTTGGCTTCAGGAGTGGAGCTTTCCGAATCGACCGCGACCAGGTGTCCGGCGATCGCGGTGTAGGGAATCGCCTCGCCGCCGAGCGTGATGGCGTGATGCGTAACGGCCCGGTTCTCGGTGGCATCGGCAACCGAATCATTGGGCCCGTTGCCGTAGGCCACGGTGTCGAAGCACGGCTGGTCGGTGGCTGCCGAAGGCATCTCTTCTGGTTCCTTTCGTAGGCAGTGCGGGGCGCGGAGCCTCTCGGCTCAGATCAGGCGCGCCAACCTGACTGCAGTGTGGCCCCGGCTCGGGCGCAGGCTCGGCATGACGAGCAGACAGTTGGCACAGGGGGTGCGCACTTCTTCTTCGCCGTCGAGCGCGATCAACGTGTTGCTGCGCGGCAGTATGTCACCGCCGCGGTACGGCTGGAGGAAGCTGAACTGGCCGGTCGAGGCGGTGATGGTGCGCACCACTTCGGCGAAGCGCAGGGGGTCCGGGCTTCCAGGCGGTGCCGGCAACGCGGGATGGCGGCCGATCAGGCCCGCATGACGGAGGAGGCCGGCGATGGCGGCAAGCGTTGTCGCAACTGTCTCGGGCTCCCAGTGCTGCCCGGCTTCGACGAGATTGGCGGCATGCGAGCCGAACGGGTCAACGAACGGTGTGTAGTCGATGATGCGCCGTCCGCTGGCGTGGCCATCATCGGCGACGATCAGCGAGGGTTTGCCGATGCCGGCCGCAAGCTCCCGGCCCTTATCTGCGGAACCGCAGAGAATCAGCGGATCGGACGGCCACAACATCGAATGCAGATCGAGCAGCAGATCGATCTCGTCGAGCAGCGGGCGGATTTCACGCGCGCGCGAGAGTTCGCTCGAGCGGCGCGGCCCGTCGAGCACGCTCCGGTCCCACAGCCGGTTCATGTCCTCCTCGACGAAGCGTGAAGCGGTTGGCTGGCGTGGATCGAAACGCGCAAACGCAGCGAGGTTGACGAAGCCGAATGTGATGCGTCCACGTTCCGGCTCGAGGTCGGCCTCGAGCAGTCGGGTGAGCGCGATCGCGCCCGCAATCTCGTTGCCGTGGGTGAGCGCGAGCAGGCCGACATGCGCACCGGGCCGACCGGAGTCACGACAGGTGAAGCCGCGCACTCCGGTATTGCCGTCGAGCCAGCGGGTCAGGTCAGGGCAAGCGAGCTGCACGATGAAAGGCGGCAGCGGGCACTGAATGGGAAAAGCGGGATCACCCATAACACCTCCGCCCGGCCTTTCGGCCGGCCCGCTCTACGGCCGCACGATCATCGGCCGCCAGCACCTCCCTCCCCCCTTCTCACTGCCACCGCGAAGACGCAAGCCCTTCCCTGGAGCCTCGAGTTCTGCGCGCTGCGCGGATCGCGACCGGACGGCGTGATCATGGGCCCGAGTGATCGTGGCCCCGGTTGGGCCATTCAAGCAAGCGGCCCGGCAGCCAGGCGCTCGGCAAGCCGGACGAAGACCGGCACCGACGCGGCGAGGTCGGCGATGCTGGCCGATTCACCCGGACGATGCGCAACCGCAATGTCCCCCGGACCGAGCACGATCGCCGGTGCGATCCCTTGCAACTCCGAGGCATCGGTGCCGAAGGGTGCGGTCTGAGGGCGGTTGCCCGTCAGCTCCGCGGCCAGCCGGACCAGCGGATGATCGGCCGGCAGCTCCGGAGGTTCGCCTTCGCGCACGATCTCGATCCTGAGCCCGGCGCGGGCGGCGGCACTCTCGACCGCGGCCACGATTGGGCGCGGATCGACGCTGGCGCTGTAGCGGTACTTGATGC
This sequence comes from Acetobacteraceae bacterium, assembly GCA_050730115.1. Taxonomy (GTDB): domain Bacteria; phylum Pseudomonadota; class Alphaproteobacteria; order Acetobacterales; family Acetobacteraceae; genus JAKAWQ01. Next base: position 2,663 of record JBOHMK010000061.1, on the reverse strand, counting down.
GCGCGGTGGCTTTCGGAACCGAGACGTTGATCGCTGTTCCGAAATTATCGATAACAAGATTGAAGTCGCTGAAGGGTGGGTCGTAGGCGGGGTCCTGCAACGCCGGCTCGGAACGCAGCCGGTGGAACATCTCCTGCATCTCGTTCAGGAACGGCAGCAGCTGCCAGTTGGCATTACGCCCGCGCCCGGTACTCGAATGCGCCGCCTCGCCGGTTGAGGTGGCCGTGAATTCGATATGGCTCCGGTGTCCGCGCACGGGGTAAAGCCGCGTCGGCTCGGCGACGATGATCGCAGCCGGCCTGGCGGAGCGGACCAAGGCCGAGCGGCCAGCGATTTCCTGTGCTCCTTGCTTGGTGGTTTCCTCGTCGGTGGTGATCAGCAGGCTCACGGGAATGGTCTTGGAAAGAGACTTGGCGGCGAGGATAATCGCCGCCAGGCCGCCCTTGAGGTCGGTAGCACCCAGGCCATGGAGCCGCCCTTCAGTGTCCAACCGGGCGCTGAACGGATCCTCCTGCCAGAGAGTGTCTGGGACGGTATCCATGTGCGCTGAGAATGCCGCCCCCCCGGCCGGGCCGCGATGAGCGACCAGCACACGCTTGGCGGTGCCGGCCTGGTCAAGGTAGTCGAGCCGCTCGACGTCGAATCCGACGAGCGCCTTCTCGACGCATTCGGCCAGGGGCAGGTTGCTGACGAAGCTCCGGCTGTCGATCTTGACGAAGTCGGAGAGAAGAGCGGTGATCGGCCGCGCGAAATCTTCCACGGATGGCTCCAGGACGAAGAGTAAAGACCATGCTATCCGGATGTGGCGACCCGCAACAGAGCCGACGCTGCGATGAGTATTGGCTATCTCGATCCTGAAACCGGTGAAACCTGGCCGCTCGAGCCACCGCGCTGGTCGGGGCCCGGAGGGCGGCCACTGTTGCTCGCGGCGATGCCAGGCATCAGACGTGGCGAGATCGATGCGGCGACCCCCGGCCTCTGGCGCTACCGCGCGGCGCTGGCCCTGCCCTCGGCCAGTCCGATCAGCATGAATGAGGGCATGACGCCGCTGATCGACCGCCCGCTATACGGTGCGGCCGCGCTTGTGAAATGCGAATGGGTGATGCCGACGGGCAGCTTCAAGGATCGCGGCGCCAGCGTCATGCTTTCGATGTTGCGCGCACAAGGGATCGAGTCCGTGCTGGAGGACAGTTCCGGCAACGGTGGAGCGGCCATCGCCGCCTACGCGGCAGCCGGAGGAATGCAAGCGACGATCCTGGCGCCCGCCACCACCAGCCCCGCCAAGCTGGTGGCGATGCGCGCGGCGGGCGCCAAAGTCGAGCTGATTCCCGGCGACCGCCAGGCGACCGCGGAGGCCGCGCTCACGCGTGCCGAGAGGGTCTTCTATGCCAGCCACAACTGGCATCCCTTCTTCCTCGAGGGAACGAAGACGCTCGCCTACGAATTGTGGGAGCAGCTTGGCTTCCGTGCCCCGGACAACGTGATCGTGCCGTGCGGCGCGGGCTCGAACGTGCTCGGCCTTGCCATCGGCTTCGGCGAACTTGTTCGCGCCGGGGAAATTGCGACGCCGCCACGGCTCTTCGCCGCCCAACCGGCGAACTGCGCCCCGATCGCGGCCGCCTTCCTGGCGGGTGCCGAGGTGGCTCAGCCGACTCCGATCGCGCCAACCATCGCCGAAGGCACGGCGATCGCCGCGCCGATCCGGCTCAGAGCCGTCCTCGGCGCTCTCAGGTCAAGCCATGGCGGAGTGGCGCGGCTCACCGAAGCCGAGATCGCGATGGCGACGCTCGATCTCGCGCGCATGGGACTATACGTCGAACCGACCGCCGCGCAGGCAGCCGCTGCGTTTCGCCAGCTCGTCGAGCGCGGCACGATTGCGCCGGGCACTCTGAGCGTCGTCGTACTGACTGGCAGCGGCCTCAAAGCGGGAGGGCGCATTGCCGAACTCCTCGAGGGGACCGCATGAAGCTTGCCGATCTGCCAACCCCTGCGCTGGTGCTGGAGCGCCCGGTGCTGACGCGCAACATCGCCCGGATGGCGGCGACGCTGGCACCACACCGGATCAGGCTGCGGTCGCATCTCAAGACCGCGAAATCGATCGATGTCGCGCGGCTCGCACTCGGCGAGGGTAGAGGCGGAATCACTGTCTCGACCATCGCGGAAGCGGAATATTTCGCCGCACACGGCATCACTGATATCCTCTACGCGGTGGGCATCACCCCCGGAAAGCTTGCGCAAGTGGCCAAGCTCAATGCCGCCGGCGCCAATATCGCCGTGATCACCGACGATCCAGAGACTGCCGGAGCCATCGCTGCCTTTGAACCGCCGATTCGCACGCTGATCGAGATCGATTCAGGCGAAGGGCGGAGCGGCGTGCTGCCGGAAGATGCGGCGTTACTCGAAATCGCGGCGACGCTCGGGCCGCGGTTCGCCGGCGTGATGACGCACGCGGGGCAAAGCTACGCGGCGCGCGATCATGGGGCAATCGCCGCCGTCGCCGAGGCCGAGCGGAGGGCTGCGGTCGGGGCAGCCGAGCGGCTCTCCGCTGCGGGGCACAAGGTCGCCATCGTTTCTACGGGCAGCACACCGACTGCGCTCGCCGCTCGCTCCTTCGCGGGCATCACCGAGGTCAGGCCAGGCGTCTATATGTTCGGCGATCTGTT